>JAUVSX010000285.1 GCA_030596915.1 Chloroflexota bacterium
CAGCAATGGGAATATGCGCATCGCCAGTAGCGCCGCCACCAATATGAACAGTCCAGGTACCAGAATCAGCAGAGGGTCCCGGTAGAGATCCAGCGCGCGGTCACCCACGAGTGATGCGAGGCTCCCCGTGCGGACGAGCTGATGATAGGCGTAGGCCGTGGGTACCAGCAGCAAGAGGTCAAGATAATAGCGGTGCCAGAACGGCCCACGGACGGCGCGCACCCGCTGCTGCTCCAGATCGGCGACGCTCTTGCGAGACGCTACGACAACTGGCACTAGCCTGGCGGCCAGTGCGACCGCCAGCACGAGCAGAATCAGGGGAATGTCGACTCCGCGAAAGGAGAGCGGCAGCGCTGGGCGCGATGTGAACGACATGAAGCCGACTGTATGGCCCATCAACCAGGCCAGCAGCATGCCCAAGCCGACACCCAGAGGGCAGCCCACCACCAAGAGAAGCAGCTCGTCGACCACCGTGACAGCCACGACGCCTGAGGCGCCGGCCCCGCGGCTGATCAATGTGGACGTCTCCGCCTGCTGCCCCGCGGCGATAATCGACGATGTCAGTGCCAGGAAGTACAGGACGAAACCCAGGGCCGGCACGTTGAAGCTCAGGAGAAGTGCGGTTAGGGTTGTCTCCTGGTGAACGAAGTCGCGGAGCGGATGGAGCGGCGGTGTGTTGAGGCGGGCGCCAGGTGCGTACTTGCCGATAATGGCAAGGCTGCGGTCGAACCCGGCTATGTACTTGGGGGCGTCGGCTGGCACTACCTCGCTCTCGTCCAGGATGATGTGCCAATGTACGGCTCGCGTCTTCGCGGAGAGAATCGGCTGGACACGCTCGATGTAGTCTTGGCGCCGCACCAGCAGGGCGTCCCTCAAATCCGAATCTGGATCCTTGAACCAGAACTCGTCCTCCCGATCCTTCGCCTGCCAGAAACCTGCCACTCGAACCGGCGTCGGCTGCCCGAGCAGGGTCACGCTGATGTTGAACTCCTCTCCAGGTTGGACTCCCATGTCCTCAGCCACGCGCGTGTGCATCCACACGTCGATTACGTCGCCTGACACACCGTCTGCATCGTAGGGTTGGCCGGCTGTGATCTGCAGGCGGTCCGCCACCTCCGCCACGTAGACGAGCTCGACGGACCTGAGGTGCTTACGCCCTTCGCCATACTGATCGGTTTCGACCGACGGCTGAAGCATCATACCACCGCTGGTCACCCTCATCCCCAGATGCCTCAGAGGCAGGCCGACCTCAGAAGAAAGGGTCCCGGCGATGTGATCGGCCAGCTCCTCAGCCCCCGGCAGCGAGAGTGGGTGACTGGCCGAAGGGAAGACGTAGACTGCCGTGGAAAACGGTGGTCGCCCAGTCTCTTGACTGAACGCGGACAGCTCTCGCTGTAGTAGGACCTGGTCGACCGCCTCGGAGAAGACCGGAGCGCTCGTGACCAGACCGACGGCCAGAATGATGCCCAACAACGCCAGCACCGTGAGCCCGGGATGGTGCCGCTGACGTCTTAGGGCGAAGCCCGCGAGCCCCCACACCTGGGCCGCGAGCTTGAACACCCATCGAGGTCGGGAGGCGCGAGGGCCAGCGGCGCCGAGTCCCTGGGGCCGGCGTTCCATATACACGCGCCCTACGTCACTTGCGCCGCCCTCGTTATGCGGGCCCATTCGCCCCTCCGCGCGCCCAGTCTGGACCGGACTCAACTCCGCCGGCCCTCAACCGCTCGATCAGAATGAGCCCAACCATACGCGACGAGGCGCCCTGGCCAGCGCTGCGTCGCTCTTCACCGCTGGCCTTCGCTACCGCTCGTGATCTATGGCAATCAGCCAAGGCTGGTTCCAGCGCTGCCATAGACCTGGCAAGCGTTGACGCTCAGCACCTTCTCGAGGTCCTCCTGCGACAGGAAATCGCAGTGCCGGGCGACGAAGTCGAGCAACTGCTGATACGTCGCATGGCTCAGCAAGCCAGGTACGTCCGTGCCCCACATCAGCCTATCCGCGCCGATCATATCGACCGCCAGACGAATGTGCTCACGGGCGGCCGCATACGGGTAGTCCGGGTCGAGCCCGTAGAGTGGCAGCGCAGCCAGATCGAACCACACCTGGTGGTCACGAGCCAGGAGTAGCTGATCGTGCCACAGCCGCGTGAGGCTCTCGTCCTCGCCTTGGTCAGCCGGGGGATGTCCCAGGTGCGCAATGACGATCCGCAGGCTGGGGTGACGGACTAGAATCATCCGAACGGCGTCGGTCTGGTAGGACTTCGTCCCGATCGAGCCAAGGTCGAGGGTCACGACTAGCTTCCGTCTCTCGGCCTCCTCCCACAGCCACGCCATCTCGGGTTCATCCAGGCGCAGGTCTGGGTGGAGACCAACCAATCCAGCATCCTCGCTGAGCTCCAGCTTGATGACGCCGAACCCATAGTCGTCGACGCACACGTGGAACATCGTCCGAGCATCCTTTGCCCGAGGATCGACGTAGCCCGCCCCAATGAACCGGTCCGGCCACCGCGTGACGGCCTCTGAGACCAAGGCGTTAGCCTCGCCGTAGAGGGGACCCTGGAGCAGCACCGCCTTGTCGACACCCACCCAGTCCATATATGCAAGCAAGACCTCGGGTGGGAAAGTGGTGTGCTCGCAGAGCGGAGGGAGCAGTTGCACCTCGCCTCGGTTCCCTCTCCTGATCCTACCGTAGCCTATCGACCGGGTTGGCCCCGAGATTGTCTGCCCCTTCACCTCACGGAAGATGTGAGCATGTGCGTCGATGATCACCCTGGCGTCTCCTATTGTCATGGTTGACTGGACCCTGTGCGCGGCCCAGTCCAGTCCTGGCAGGATCATTCTACCGCATTCCACGCGCAACCTGAACCCACCAGGGGAGCCTTCCCCCGGCGACACCCGCACCAAACAGAAGAAGCCGCCCGAAGTGACTCTCTCACTTCCGGCGGCTTCCGACAGTCATTGGGTCGACGATGAGTGCGGTGTCAGACTGCCGAGGTGCCGAGGGACAGATTTGAACTGTCGACTCCCTGATTTTCAGTCAGGTGCTCTACCAGGCTGAGCTACCTCGGCGCAGCGGTATTCTATCCCAGGAATGACGGGTTGTCAAGAAAGATGACCGCTGCGGGTGTGTTTGGTCTTGGAGCGGGTCTCGATCGCCGCAGACGTAGGGCTGCCGAATGGCATGCATCTCTGGGCCTGGGCGACGCAGCGCTACAGCGTGGCGGACGATCACCGCGCCGCACTAGGCACCGACCCCAGGGCTGAAAGGTACCCGGCCGCTGCTTCTGGCTAGCGCCAGCGCTTCCTGCCGCGTGCGCACTTCCCCTGCGGCCTGAGCTTCGCGGATCGCTTCGAGCAGCCTGCCCAGATCCGGCCCTTCGCTCAACCCAAGCTCCACCATCAGGTCGCGACCCGTCAGCAGCGGTGGCGGAGCGACGGATTCGCGGTAGCGTTCGAAGTAGTGCCAGAGCAGAGTTTGAGCTACCTCGAGCCGTCTGGCCCAGCGCTCATCACGCAAGTGCGGCCCCCAGGTCGCCAGATGGTCGGCCAAGCTCAGCACCACCACGTCGACCCCGACATCCCCAAGCGCACGGAAGTAGCGATATACGGCTCGGCGAGTGACCTCCTGCGCGCGCGAAAGATGCGCCGGCCGCAGGTGTGCGAACACCATCCTGTCCACTCGTTCGATCGCCACCCGCGCGAACCGGAGCTCTCGCAATCGCACGGTCGCCAGCCGCGCACCCGCGGGCCCGTGGTCGAAGAAGTGAATGCCCCCATCGGCATCCCGCTCCCACGTTTCGGCCTTGCCAACATCGTGCAGCAGCGCCCCGACCTTGAGCACGGCAGCCCGATCGTGACCACCGCTGACGATGACCGACAGATGCGCGCGCAGGTCGCCGGCGAAGCGACCCAACGCCTGGTCCAAACTGTCCCAGGCAACCGCTGGTAGATCTACGTGCCCCCCCACCGGGAAGGCGCGCCCCGTGAGTGTGGCTAGCAGGCCCTGGAGCGTGTCCACCGTCACCAGCGTGTGGCGCCAGACATCGAGGCGGTGCGGCGGTGACTGGGAGAGGCCCTTCAGCAGCGCCAATTCCGGAATGACGCCAGGCAGCAATCCCAGCCTGTCGAGCAGCTCTAGCGAGCCGCCGGCCAGCGGGAGGCCGATGAGGCGCATCAGCTCCTCGCGCACCCGCTCTGGCGCTGGCTGGGCCACCAAGCTCGCGTCTCGGCGGATCCAGTCGAGTGTGTCTGGGTCGATCACAAAACCCAGCTCGCCGGCCACGCGAACGGCGCGCAGCAATCTCAGCGGGTCGTCTCGAAAAGCCTGATCGCCCACGGCACGGACACAACCCGCTTCGAGGTCCGACTTGCCGTCCGTCGGATCGAGCAGCAGGTCTCGGGTGTCAATTGCCATGGCGTTGATCGTGAAATCCCGCTTGAGGAGGTCCTCCCGAAGGTAATGACCGCGCAGGCGCGCGAAATCGAGCACAATTTGGGCCCCATCTGGGGTAGTCAGAAGCGCCCGCCCCGTTCCCCTCACCGCATCCAGCCGGTAGTAGGCCCCGCCGAGAGCGTCCGCGACGGTCCGCGCCAGAGCGAGCGCGTCGCCGTCCACGGCGAAGTCCCAGTCGTGGACCGGCCTCTTCAGCAGGAGATCTCGCACCGCGCCGCCCACGAGCCACACCTGGGCGCTGCGCTGCTCTGCCAGACGCTGCACAATCCGCCAGGGCCACTCAGGAACTGAAGTCGTCGCCACCATATAGCTCCGTCGGGCGTCCCAGGATCGGGGATTAGGCCCGCCGATCGAGGCTTCTGACGCGGGGAACTCGGTCACGCAGACGCCTCCCCGCCGCGCTCACGTCCACGATGATATGATAGTGCTGCATACACGCGTGTCAAGACGGGGACAGAATCTGCAGCAATTCTCAATATGGACGTCTTGCGCGAAAGGAGCGGGGCTACTGAGCCGGAAACGGGCTGATTTCGTCGTGTCATGCCGGCTATTCGGGCCAGAGCGGACAAACCGCC
>JAUVSX010000502.1 GCA_030596915.1 Chloroflexota bacterium
CCTACGCGACGCTCGTCCGACCGCCGTCACTGCCTAGCTGCTGCTTCAAAGGGACGACGCCCGTCGAAGCGACGGGGGTCCCGCCACCACCCGCGGATTGTCCTCCTACGGGCGCGAGAGAGGGGATGCGCTTTGAGCAGCGCTTCCAGCAGCAAAGACGCGGACGCAATAGGGAGTGCCTGGGGCAAGCACGAGAACCACCCGGAGCAACGCGCCAGGCGAGGCAGGCAATGACCCTTTTTCAGCCTGCGACCTCGCGGGGCACACCGACCCCTCGCGCGCGCCAGAACCCTCGCCTGGCCAGAGCTTTCCCAAGATAGACCAAACTGAGCATGATGGGGACCTCCCAGAAGAGACCCATGGTGGTTCCGAGTGCAGCGAACGACCCGACTCCATACATGGCAATAGCGGTCGCAATGGCAATCTCAAAGTGACTCGACGAGCCGATAATGACTGTCGTAATGGCCTCCCGGTACTGTAGCCCAAAGGCCCTGGTCATCAGGATATTGAACCCGACGACGATCACGAAGCCCAGCAGCAGAGGAACCGAGACGAGCAGCAATTGGTCGAAATGATCGATGAGGACCTGGCCATTCAGAGAGAAGAGCACGATCAACGTCATCAGCAGAGCACCAATGGCGATCTTGCCAACGATGGGGCGGTAGGTGTTGTCGAACCAATGCTTCCCTTTGACTCGCACGAGGAGCCGCCTGCTGACAATGCCGAGCACCAGCGGGACTCCAATGAAGACGAACGCGGAGACAGCCAGCAGCACCCGGTCGATGGGGATGTTCTGAATTCCGGTCAAGAGTGAGACGAGGGGCACGTAGAGGACCATGATCGTGATCGTGTTCAGGCTTGTGTTCACGACGTTCTGCTCCTGGTTGCCATCGGCCAGCTTGCCCCATACAAGAACCATCGCCGTGCAGGGACTGGAGCCAAGCAAGATCACGGCGACGATGAGTTCATCGTGACCCCTGAGGAACAGGTACGCCAACCCCGCCGCCACCAGTGGCGCGAACACCCAGTTGGAGAACAGTGTCAGAATGATCGGCTTCGGGTTGGCCCTGAGCTTCCTCAATTCCGCCAACTGCAGGTTCAACATGGCCGGATACATCATCAGAAACAGACAGATGGCAATGGGGATGGAGATGCCCCGGATCTGCCAGGAATCGATGGCCGCGCCGAGTCCAGGAACCGTTTGCGACAGCACGACGCCCGCCGCCATACACAGTGCGACCCATAGGGCCAGGTACTTCTCAAACCTGCTCATCGGATTGCCTCCCTCATCATCTGTGCAGGCTCATCACAGCATCTGGCGCGCTGCTTCGGCCCACAGGCCGGCTGCCGAGGCTGAATGCGCTTGACATCCAGAAGATGGATAACCGCCTCACTCAAATCCGCAAGCGTTTCCCGGTCAATCGAGTAATAGATCCATCGTGCGTCGTCGGGGTCACGCTCGCTCCGGACCAGGCCTGCCTCGCGCAGGATGCGCACGTGGTGCGAGATCAGGCTCAGCGACAGGTCGAGACGGTCGGCGATCTCGCAGTTGCACTGGACCCCCTCCATCAGCATGTCGAACACGCTCAAGCGCGTGGGGTCGCTGAGCGATTTGAGCGCTTGCACCAGGCCTTGCGCATCCATTGTCTAGCTTGCCTCCAGGTTGGCTCTCGGTGGCCCAAGCAGGTGGGGTATAGTTAAACGCACGTTGAATTATATCATCGCCCTCGTTCACGTCAAGTTGGATCGTCGCCGAGCGCGGTATCCAGGACACGCTGCGCAGCCCGCGTGATTCAGGTCTCACGCGTCCGCGCCACGCGAATTGGGATTAGCCGGCCTGGGCGCGAGGCGAGACCCGGAGCGAAATGAGACCTGGGCCTCGCCAGGGTCGCTATCGAACGCGGGTGGCAGCGGCCGACGTTTCTGCCAACGGTTGGGAGAAGTGATATGACTCAGACGAGTACAGGCGGCGCCTGTGCCTCAAGGCGGGCCGTCCCGCCGACGCCTGTTTTCGGTTGTCGATAACAGAACGCTTACCGGCGCCGTGGGCCGAGCGTGTATGCATATGAGGTCGGGACGTTCGAAGAGGGATACCAGGGAGGCAACTCGACGCGGAGGGGCATAGACAACCAGAATCCTCTCTGCGTCTCTCTCCTAGGCGCCGTACTCGGGGCCCCTTTGCGCCTCTGCGTTGCTCTCCTATGGCTCGACGGCGATCTCAATCGCGTAGTCGCTGTCCCGCGGGGGTAAGACCTCGAAGAAGGTATTCCCCACCTTGAGTGGAATCGTGTTGCCCTCCTCGTCGGTCAGGACAAGCATGTCCGGGCGCTCCCAGCGCTGCCAGAAAGCATCGATCCGCTGACCATCCCGGAAGATGATCGCCTCGTTAGAGTACCAGAGCGCGAACTGAATCGACAGGGCGCCGCTGTGGGGCTCCTCGACTATGTCGGTGTTCCACTGCGGGACGTAGAGGACGACCACGTTGGCGGCGCTCAACTGCTGCCCATCGAGAGCGTCCGTGTGTGGGAGCCCATCGCTCCAGCGCAGATACCGCCCGCTCGCCTCGTCGAAGCGCCACTCTGTGTCGAGGGACCGCCAGGGGATCTTGAGGACTGTCGCGGGCTGCCCCCCCGGCGGTGGCTCCTCTGAGAAGAGCATTCCCTCCAAACTCTGCCGCCCCTCGACGCCTTGTTTCGCCGCCCACTGGCGCACAAGCTCCGGGCTGGAGTACATTGTGTGCTCCAGAGGGACGTCGCGGCTATAGTCGCGATAGAAGACCGGCTGACCCACTCCGACGCTCGGCGACGC
>JAUVSX010000458.1 GCA_030596915.1 Chloroflexota bacterium
AGCGCTGGCGCGCATCGACCACGTGCTGCGCGATCACTACGACAGCTCGGTGCACCCCATCGACCGGGATCTCCTGGACATCCTGCACGCGGTGGCGCTCGAGACAGGCACCCGGAGCCCGTTCCAGGTGGTCTCGGGGTATCGATCTCCGGCCACGAACGAGATGCTGCGACAGCGAGGGCCAGGGGTGTCAAAAAAGAGCCTGCACATGCAGGGGCGGGCGATCGACGTCCGGCTGGACGACGTTGGCACGGCGCACCTCAGGAACGCCGGACTCGCAGTCGCGGGCGGAGGCGTAGGCTACTACCGCACGTCAGACTTCGTCCACCTCGACACGGGCCGCGTCCGGCAGTGGGCGCGCGCCTGAGCATCGATCACTGCGGATACGGGTAGCCCATCTGAAGCGCCGCCTCCAGCGCCCTGTCATGCCCGTAGATGTCGTCGTAGAAGCGGGGCTGCGCCTCGTCCACCAGCACGGTCGTGTAGAAGATGATGACCGGCAGGGGCAAGGTCAGGTTGACACGCGTCGGCCGGTCGGAGTTCATCGCGTTCCCGATTCGCTCGCTCGTCCACTCCGGCTGATCGCGCAGCACCCATTCCGCCATGGCCTGCGGGTCCTGCAGCCGGATGCACCCGTGGCTGAAGTCGCGCCGCGTGCGCGCGAAGAGCTGGGTCGCCGGAGTGCCATGGAAGTAGATGGCCTCCGCGTTCGGGAAGATGAACTTGGCGGGCCCGAGCGAGTTCCGTCCTCCCGGTCGCTGCCGGATGTTGAGCCTCCCGGCCCGGATCGCCGCGACGTTGTCTGGGGTCGCCGGCAGCGGCGTCGCTTCCCAGGAGAAGTCGCGCACGATTTCCATGCTGTGCGATTCCAAGTACGCGGGGTCCTTCTTGAGCGCAGGCAGGAGTTCGTTCACCGCGATGCTGTAGGGCACGTTCCAGTACGGACTCATCTCTACGTAGCGTATGTCGCCCCGAAACGCGGGCGTCTGCTTGCTCACCGCCTTCCCCACGACGACGCGCATGTTGAGCGCTATCCGATCGTCCGGGTGTGTGGGATCCAGCACCCACAGCTCGAACGCCGGGACGTTCACCACGGCGAGCGGCTCGTCCACGACGTCGGGCAGCCAGCGGAGCCGCTCGAGCCCGAGCTCGATCTGGTGGACCCGGTCTGTGATCGGCGTGTTGAGCTCGGCGAAGGTGGCCTTCCCGATGACGCCGTCCGTACCGAGGCCGTGCCTCGCCTGGAATCGCTCCACCGCCCGTACGAGCTCGCCCTCGTAGGCGGCCCCGGTGGGCGGGGCGTCGGCGGCGAGATCCCCGAGCGCGATCAGCAGCGTCCGCAGGTCGCCCGCGGCGGTGTACTCATCCCCGGGGTGCACCGTCGCCCCGTCGGGCGGGCGCGGCAGCTCACGGGTCGCGAGCTCGCGGTACTCGGCCAGCACCTCCTGCATGCGGTCGTACTGCGGAAACTTCGGCTCGACCCTGGCCACGGTCTCCAGGATCTGGTCGTGTTGGATGGCAGCCTGGACGACGGTTGCCAGGTCGAGCTTCCTGTCCTCGACGTTGAATCCGAAGCTCAGGTTCTCCGGATTGACGCGACCGACGTGCAGGTCGGACAGAAACCGCAGGAACGCGACGCTGATCGCCGCGTCGACGAGCGCTAGCTCCGACCCGTCCACCTCCATTCCATCCGCGATCGAGGCCAGCAGCTCACCGAGCCGTGCAGCATCGTAATCCTCCGGATTCAGCGCGTGCATATCGGCGCCCAGCAGCGCATCGACAGCCGAGCGGGCCTGCGGAGTGGGCCTGCCTCCCTCGAACCACAGCAGCCCGTATCCGCCCGGCTCGTACAGCCCCTCCATCTCGTCCTGGTAGTGGGGGTAGTCGGGCCACTTGAGGTACGGGTGATGGGTCGTCTCGGTCAGGAGGCGCAGGGTCTGCGAGACGGTCGAGTCCTCCGTCGCGGCTACGGTTCGGACCGGGGTTTCCTGGGAAATGGCGGTCTCGGCCCCGAGCGCGAGCAACGCGGTGGCCGCGAACAGACATATCAGGCGAATGCGCATGTCGGGATCCCTCCACCGGTATGCGTGGGCGTATTCCCCGCACTATCTCACCAGAGGATGGGTCGCGCAAGCAGGTCGCGGATCCCTTAATTTGAGGGGTTTCTCAGGGGTCGGGAGGGCAGGACATGGGCCAAAGAGAAGCAGGAGGGTGGGAACCCCCGATCAAAGGGCGCAAACAGTCGGCACGTCTTACACCCAATCAGGCGCGCCGAACGGTGTCAGCGTCAGTGACAGCGCCCACCGTTTCCGGCTGCTGCTGGCCAGCGGCCCCCACCCCGATACCCGCATAGAGCAGCGCCCATCAGCGCGAATCAGCGCATAGATTAGGCATGGGGTTCAGGAGGTCGTGCGTCCAAGGGTAGGAGCGTACCTTGGATTTGCAATCCGACGTGCGATGTGAATCTGTTGATGGGTAGGAAGTTACAGGGCCACTTTGCCCGTACTTTGTCCGTGAGAGTGCGCTGGCTATAGCCCTACGCAGTTGTCGTCGGAAAACTCCCAACAGGCGGTCAACGAAAGGCACGCTGACATCGATCCGCATTCCAAGATGAAGTCCAGTACCTGATCTCGGAATGCTGGCTACCTGTGGTACAGGAGCGTAGCTTTCGATCTGCGCCCCACCTATTAGGCCGTACCGCGTCACTATCTCGCCGTTCTGCAGGAGTTGGCTGCTATGAAGCTGCTCGCTGTCTTGAACTCGGTGAATCAGATCGAGAAGACTTCTTTCCTGAAGATCCTGGACGGATTCTGCAGCGATCTGCGGGGTTCCAACAAGGAAGTCGATGCCATTCTCGCTGGACAGGACCAATCACTCAAGCACGTGGACAACGAGAACCTGGTAGCCCTCTTCTCGGTGCTGGATGAGCAGTACTTGGAGCACCTGACTCAGGCTATTCAGTTCAGTGACCATCACATCGACATGGTCGTGGACATCCTGATCCGGGACGGCAACGCCCTCATGAGCCGGGACTGGTTCTCTCGTCTCTACGAAGAGCACTTCAAGACCGCCAAGAAGAACATTGCTGCGTTTGGCACTCTTGTGCAGAAGGGTGGAGACGATCTCGCGCCGGAGCGAAGGCGGGATTATCTGATCTACCAGAGTTGCGTTACGACGGGTTACGAGAACGATCTCCAGGCGAACCGCGATCCGCATCTGTCGTGGGAGGAGAAGTCCATCCTCCACACGCTGGCTGTGGGCTTGGATCTGTCGCAGGAAGAAGTGAGGGCTCTCACCTATTCGGTTGTCCCGCTC
>JAUVSX010000034.1 GCA_030596915.1 Chloroflexota bacterium
CATCGAGTAGGCGGTCGCAAGCGGGATGAGTAGGGAGAGCAGCAGCCAGGCGCCGGAAATGCGGTTCTGCAAGAAGACGACGAGAGTGCCCAGGCCGACCAGTGCGAGGATAACGCTGAGAAGGCCGAACTGGACCTGCACAACCGGACTGAACACGAGCTTGCCGAGGAGGTGCAGGACCCGAAGCCGCGCTGGTATCTCCAGTACGGGGCCGACACTTCCGATAGTCAGCCGGAGTCCAGGAGAGGTCAGAAACCACACCAAGGCCGCGAACGCTGGCACGGCCTGCGCCCCACACCACGCCAGGAGTGGCCTCCAACGCCGCGCCAACAGCAGGAGCAGTGGCTGGACCAGTATCGGCAGCACCAGGTAGTAGTGAGTGGTAATCGCAGCCAGATGAACGAGCGCCAAGCCCACCACGCCGGCCCAGTGCGGCCATTCCTGTGCCCGGAGAAAGCTGTGGAGGAATATGCCAGCCGACAGCAGAGATAGGGCGACCACCAAGCTGTACATCCTGGCCACGCGCGCGTAGTAGACCAGGCCTGGGGTGACGGCGAGGATCATGGCTGGCACCACGCTGGTGACCCCGGTGAAGGATCTCAGGGACAGGCGCGCCACCCAGCCCATCAAAGCCAGCGCGACCACCCCTGCAGCTACGGTGAACAGGCGCAGGCTGAACTCGCTGGGGCCCGCCAGCGCCAACCACCAGTGCATCAGCGCGTAGTAGGTTGGGGGATGCTCGCGCACCGCTTCCTGCAGATTGGCGATGATCTCTGGCAACGGGCGACTGGCCCAGTGGTATGATATCGCCTCGTCGTGAGTGAGATCGCTAGCATCCAGTTGCCAGAGCCAGAGCCCCCACGCCGACGTCAGCAGCAGGCACCAAACCAGGAGCGCGGCAAGCTTCCGGCGCGAGCGATAGGCAGTGATCTCCATCCGCAATAGGTAGATTGTAGCCCAGCGAGGTCGTTACGGCAAGGGTTTTCTGGTGTCCGACCGGCACTCGGCTCCCGCGCAGGGCGCCAGGCTATCATCTCTTGGGGAGCTTGGAGGCGAGCTAGGCGTGGTCGCGCTCGGTTCCGCCGCGAAGGATGCAGTCAATCCGATCCAGAACGGCCTCAGCCACGGCAGCCTTGCTCATCAGCGGGAGCTGTTCCGCGTTGCCGTCTGTATCCACCAGGGTCACGCGGTTGGTGCCGACGGCGAACCCCGCGTCTGGGGCCGTGATGTCATTGGCGACGATCAGGTCCAGCCGCTTGGCCGCCAACTTGGTGCGAGCGTTCTCCAACAGGTTCTCGCTCTCAGCGGCGAAGCCGACCAACGCACGAGGGTATCCCGTCGGGCCACGCGCTTGGGCAACTGCCGAGAGTATGTCGGGAGTGGGAGTCAGGTGCATCGTCAGGTCGGCAGCCGTCTTCTTCATCTTCTGAGCTTCCATCTTCGTGGGGCGATAGTCGCCGACAGCGGCAGCCATCAGCAGTACGTCCACCCCTTCCACCGCAGATAGGACGGCTTCCAACATGTCCTGCGCTGTCGTCACGTCCACGCGCTGCGCCCCCACGGGGGTGGCCAGATGAGTGGGGCCGGTGACCAGCGTCACCTTCGCTCCGCGATCCAGGGCAGCCTGGGCGAGCGCGAAGCCCTGCCGTCCGGACGATGGGTTGCTCAGAAAACGGACCGGATCAACGGGCTCACGCGTTGGCCCGGCCGTGACCACCGCGCGCCGTCCAGCGAGGTCCCCTCGCCTGCCCAGCACCCAGCGGACGTGACCAAGAAGCTCTTCGGGCTCGACCAGCCGCCCCTCTCCTTCGAGGCCCGATGCCATCCGCCCGCGGGCGGGCCCGGCGAAATGGACCCCGCGCGTCCTGAGGGTTGCGGCGTTGGACTGGGTGGCGGGGTTGGCCCACATGCCGACGTCCATCGCCGGGGCTACAAGAACAGGGCAACGAGCCGCCAGGGCTAGCGTGCTCAGCAGGTTATCGGCCAGCCCAGTCACGAGCTTGGCCAACGTGTTGGCGGTGGCCGGGGCGATGAGCATAAGGTCGGCAGCGTGCGCCAGGCCCACGTGCGCGATGTGCGTGGGCAGCCCCTCTCCCGGTGCAGACCACAGATCCGTGTACACCGGGCGGCCGGTGAGGGCGTGGAACGTGAGGGGGGCGACGAAACGCTGCCCAGCCTGCGTCATCACAACATCGACCACGGCGCCGGCCTGCGTCAGATGGCTGGCGAGTGTGGCGACTTTGTAGGCGGCGATGCCACCTGTAACGCCCAGGACGATGCGCTTTCCCGTCAGCACCGGAATGGGTTCCATAGTCTTCATCCTCTCAATTCGCGATGGTGTTCCCGGCTGAACGTGACTCTTGGGCTGTCGTCGAGAACCGGCCGCGGGCGCTATCCCGACTTTGCAGGCACGGTCTCCCACGCCCGCAGCCCGAATCGGCTCAGGTAGATCGGTATGTTCTTGAACAGCGCGTCTTCCTGCTCGACTTCTCGGATCATCGTGCGCTTGATATGAGACAGAGAACCACACAGAATGGTAAGCGATCCGCCGGCGCCGCCGGCCCCATTCACCTTCCAGCCCAATGCCCCGTGGGCCTGGGCGACCTCGATCACACGCTGGGCATCGGGATCGATCAGGTCAGGGTGCAGATCCCGCTGTGCTTCGGTGTTTTGGATCATGGCCTGCCCCAGGGCGGCGAAATCGCCGGAATACAGGGCGTCTCGCGAAGGCTCAGCCGTGGCCCTCAGGGCCGTCAATTGCCTGGCAGTTGGACCAACGTCTTCCAGGTGATGGATAACCCTACCGTGAACCTCGGAAGAGTGGTGGGACTTACCCAGGTAGATCAGCACCAATCGCCGCTCCAGCTCCCACCAGATGGAGTTGGGCACCCAGATCTGCGAGACCGTGGCGTAGGGGTATTGGAACATGTCGATGAAGTTGACGCCGCCGTATGCCGAGCAGAGCTGGTCCTGAATGCCACTCTGCTGATTCAGCATGTCCGTTTCGATGGAATGAGCGACGTAGGCCACCTCGTGGGAGGTCAGGCGTCCGGGGGTGGGGCGGTCGAGCGCCCCTACCAGGGCGACCGTGACGGCGGCCGATGTGCCTGTCGAGGCGCCGGCAGGCGCCTCAGAGTAGATAGTCACCTGGAACGCGACGTCATCGGGCACGTGCATACGCTCGATGGCGGCCTCTAGCAGAGGGTGTCGATCCCAACCCGTCTTGAGCTCTGGCGCGTACCGCTCGCCGTAGTTCTCGGCGTAGATGACGACGCGTGCCCCCTCGCCAGCGTACCGATAGACCTCGACCTGCACTTCGGCGTAGGGGTAGACGCCGATGTTGAACACTTTCCCATACTCAGCGAACCAGGTGTCAGTCCACCCCCCGTTGTCGCAGATCCGAATTGGGGCTACGCTGTTGATGATGCGTATTGGCGTCCTGCCTTCGAAGATGTTTGCTCCGTCGCCCATGTGGTGACCCCTTTCTCCCCGTGTGACCACGGCGTTCTGGTCCCGCCTCGAATGGCCGTTCGCCGCTCCTCGTTTCCCTACTGGTTTAGCTCATACACAATGCGGAGCCCGTGAAGCGTGAGCCACGGATCCACGACATCTATCACCGCTGTCTCGCGAGCGATTATCTCGGCCAACCCGCCCGTCCCGACCACGTGCGTCTCAGGGCCAAGCACCGCCTTGAACCTCGCAACCATCCCTTCCACCAGTCCCACGTACCCGTACAACAGGCCCGACTGGATGCTATGGGTCGTGTTCGTCCCGATGACCGAAGGCGGCCTGGTCAACTCTACCCGCGGCAGCTTGGCGGTACGCTCGAAAAGCGCCTGAGAGGCGATGCCGATGCCCGGGGCGATCGCCCCGCCCAGATAGTCGCCCTCCGCGGACACCGCGTCAAAGGTGGTCGCCGTGCCGAAGTCCACCACGCAGGCGGGCACCCCGTACATCGCGCGCACCGCGACGGCATCGACGACTCGATCCGCCCCTACATCGCGCGCATTCTCGTAGCGGATGCGGACGCCGGTACGCACTCCCGCATCCACAACCAATGGGGTCCGACCCAGGTAATCCTTGCATACCTGCACGAAGACCGGCGTCAGCGGGGGCACGACGCTTGCGATGGCAATCCCTGTCACCTGCTCAGCACGACACCCACGGTGGCGGAAGAGCTGGTCCATTGTGATGCCGTACTCGTCGGGCATTTTCTCATGGATGGTGCGAATCCGCCAGTGGTGACCAAGGTGCTCGCCCTCGTACAGCCCAAACGTGATGTTCGTGTTTCCGATGTCGATACAGAGTAGCATCCTAAGCTCCTTTTCTACCCCATTCGCCACTCGACGAACAGGATCACAGCTCCGAGCGCCAGAATCAGAAGGCTTGCCGCTAGATCGTGGCGAGTCAAGTGAAGCCGGTACAGGTGTGTGCGCTGGTGGGCGGAGCGGAATCCCCGCGCCTCCATCGCTGTCGCCAGATCCTCCGCGCGCCGGAAAGCGGAGACGAAGAGGGGCACGAACACAGGCACCCAGCCCGGCACTCGCTTCCACAGGGGTCCCGTGCGGATCAGGGCTCCGCGAGCTTCCTGGGCCTTGACGATCTTCTCGATCTCCTCGAAGAGAGTCGGCACGAATCGGAGTGCGATGGTCAACACCATCGCAAACTCCCGGACCGGCAGCCCAAGACGCGCCAGGGGCTCCAGGACTGCCTCGACCCCGTGGGCCAGTTGGGCGGGTGAGGTCGTGTACGTGAGGAGAGAGGAGACAACCACCAGGAGGCAGAGCCGGTAGATCTGCACAGCGCCGGCGCCCAGCCCCTGCAACGTGACCGAGATCCCGCCCACCGTGAGAAGCGGCGTTCCCGGCGTCGTGAATAGGCGGAACACGAACATGAAGATACCGGTCCACACCACAACGCGCAGCGTGCGGACGAGGGCCATCAGCGGCACCGCCGAAAGGATGGCGAGGGCGACCACAAAGCCCGCCAGAAGCAGATTGCTCGGGAGACTCGGGGCTACGAAGGGGAGGACCATGAGCAGCAGCGACGCTCCCATCTTCACTCGGGGATCCAGCCGGTGAAGGGGAGTCCCACCTGCCACGTGCATCCCGGGCAGGAGCAAGCTCACACCATCCCTCCCGTGCTGCTCCACACCTGGGCGATTTCGGTGGCCGCTTCCTCCGCCAGGAGCCGGTTGGTGGCCACGGCCCATCCAGACTGGCGCAGCGCCTGGAGCAGAGCCACCGGCGGGGGCACATCGAATGAGGCATCCTCGAGTAGGGGGCGGTCGCTCAACACCTCGCGCGCCGGGCCATCGGCTGCGACCTGTCCCGCGACGAGCAGCACCACCCGCTCCGCCAGTCGCGCGAGGTCATCGAGGTTGTGGGAGATCACGATCAGGGTCAGCTCGGTCTCCGCCTGCCAGGTCAACACCCTGGTGAGAAGCTCCTGCCGGCCGCGAGGATCGAGGTTGGCGGTTGGTTCATCGAGGATCAGCACGGGGGGGCGCATGGCCAGGATGCCGGCCAGAGCCAGCCGTCGCATCTCGCCGCCGCTCAACGTGAGGGGGACCCTGTCAGCCATTTCGACCGGATCGAGCCCCACGATATCGAGCGCCCAGGCCACTCGCGCCTCGACTTCAGCGTCGTTCAGCCCCAGGTTGCGCGGTCCGAACGCCACTTCCCGCGGCACAGTCTGCTCGAAGATCTGGTGCTCCGGATACTGGAAGGCCATCCCCACCTTGAGGCGCCGCAGCCGGGCGTCAGCCGTACGGGCGTGGGCGGCCACGCCGTCCAGCAAGACATGCCCCGAGGTTGGCCTCAGCAGGCCTGCAATGAGCTGGGCCAGGGTGGACTTGCCCGAGCCCGTTGGGCCCAGGATGCCGACCCGCTCTCCCTGTCTGATCTCCAAGTCCACGCCCCTCAGGGCTGTGCGCGCCAAGGGGGTGGATGGCGCATACGTGTACCCGAGCCCTTCGACTGATATCAGCACAGGGCGCTCGCCAATTGCTCCACCGTGAGCAGGCCGGCGGGCAGGTTCAGGCCGCGCTCCCGCAGCCGGTCCGCGATCTCGAGGGCGGAGGGAAGGCCCAGGCCCCATTCGCGCAACCGTTGCCCCTGCCCGAAGACCTCTGCCGGCGTCCCGTCTGAGACGACGCGGCCGCGGACCATCACGAGCATCCGTTCCGCCGCAGTTGCCTCGTCCATTGACTGAGTTACCAGCAGGATGGTAATGCCTTGATCCTGGTTCAGACTCCGTAGGGTCTCGAGTGTCCGTCGGCGCCCCAAGGGGTCGAGCATCGAGGTTGGTTCGTCGAGGATAATGCACGCGGGACGGGTGGCCAGCGCGCCCGCAATCGCCGTGCGCTGCTTCTGCCCGCCGGAGAGCATGTGCGGCGGGTGGGTGGCGTATTCGGTTAGCCCCACCAGCTTCAGGGCATCGTCGACGCGCCGGCGGAGCTCGTCGGGCGGAAGCCCCAGGTTCTCAGGGCCGAACGCCACGTCTTCCTCGACGGTGCTGGCGACGAACTGGTTCTCGGGGTTCTGGAAGACCATCCCCACGCGCTCCCGGATCTTCCAGAGGCTGCTTGGATGCGCTGTCAGCAGGCCATCCACCCATACCTGACCAGACGTTGGGAGAAGCAGCCCGTTGAGATGCCGGACCAGCGTGGACTTGCCCGATCCGTTCGGGCCCACGAGAGCGACGAACTCTCCTCGCTCGATGGTCAGATCGATGCCCTGGAGCGCCCGGACCTCACCGCCTCCCTCGAGCGCATAGGCGTGCGTAAGGGCCCGCAGCTCAATGAAGGGTCGCGCCCCCTGGGATTCCAAGGCTTGGTTCCCCAAAGCCTGTTTCTTTGACACTCAGGTGCGCGCGGATCAGTCCTGCAGGGCGGCGACGCGCCCCTTGGCGACGGCCTTCAGTGCGGCCACGGTAGGGATCGTGATGACCAAGGCCAGCGCAATCTCGATAGGGACGTTCAGCGAGAACACAGGCACCAATACGGCAACGGGCAGCGTCCCGAGCGAGATCAGGATACCGAGGACACCGAGGGTGTTCGTCAGCGTGCCGGCGACGGCAGCGCCCGCTGCGGCGAGCACTGGCCAGCGGCGCAGCGCGCGGTATGCCCAGTAGGCGAAGACGCCGATCAGTATCCGCGGTAGGAACGCGGCCAGCAACGCGACCAGCATGTTCCCGTCGGCGAAGGTCAAGAAGGTGGCGCCGAAGAGGACCCAGGTGGAGATTGCCAACACCAGCCCTACCAATGCCCCGACGAGTGGGCCAGCGAGGATGCCGGCGATGATCGCGGGCACGTGCAGGGTGGTCGCTGCACCCGTCGGGTTGGGAACCGGGATCAGTCCCAGCGGGGTGAAGGCGAGTACGATAGCCAATGCCCCGAAGATGCCAGCCACGGCCAGGTCAAACGTGCTGAGCCGGAAGTACCTGGCGAGAGGGCGTTCCGTCTGTCCCATATCTGCCTCCTCACAAGCTGGATGCTCGCGCGGTCATCGAAAGGCAGAGACAGCGACAATGGGAGAACAGGGGGTCGGGGCCAGGGCCCCGTCGGAGGATCACTCCCTCATCCCGTCTCGGTCGCCTCAGCGATCCCAGCGGCTCCGGAAAGCGCATCAAGCTCGATGAAATTGGGCTCACGGCTGTGTCAGTCCGTGGCACTATCATTGTACAGCGGGACTGTGGGGTGTCAAGGTGCCCCGATGCTAGCCTGGCCGGGTGATGACACCACGCCCAGGCTCATTGCTGGCCTGTGGACTGCCGTTATAATTGTCACACCAGCCGGACCTAGCCCCATGCACTCTCGCGTGCGGGGACGGGTATTCATAGCTAGGAAGGTGCTGGCACGTGGAGAGCAGAGCGCATGTCGAGACTGACCCGAACGCGGGAGGGATGGACCACAGGGCTCTTCGTCGTCGGCATGCTCGTTGCCGCTGGCTGGGCACTCGTGGCAACCGAGTGGACTGAAGCGCTCGACATCGTACCGTGGGCCGGAATCGTGGGGCTGGTCGCTGGCGCGCTACTGGGCTGGAGCGTCCTTGACGGTGCGGTTAGTCACGCGTTCGGCGCCATTTACGGTCTGGCCTGGGTGGGGCTCTTGCTGGGGCGGCAGTTGCCTGCGGGCCTGTCCGGCAAGGAACGCATCATCGAACTGTTCACCCGCCTCGTCGACTGGATCCGAGTTGCTGTCAGCGGCGGGACGAGTGGCGATGCGCTGATCTTCATCATGCTCTTGAGCGCGGTGTTCTGGATACTAGGCTATAATGCCGGTTGGAACACGTACCGGAGGCTGCGAGTCTGGCGCACGGTGATCCCCATTGGAGTAGCCGCTCTCATCATCGTGTACTACTACGTCGGGTCTGCTCCGCTGATGGCATACCTGGCGCTCTATCTGCTCTTCGCCCTGCTGTATATCGCCCGCTCACACCTGGTTGAGCAAGAATACACGTGGCAGAGGGAACGCGTGGCCTACGACCCGCAGTTGCGCCTCAGCGTCCTCCGGGCCGGTGTCATTGTCGCGGTTATCGTTCTAGGCCTGGCCTGGGCCGCTCCGAGCGCAGCCGCCGTGCCAAGAATGCTTGCATCGTGGCGTGAGTTCAGCAAGCCGATGCGCGTGGTACGGGGTGAGTGGAAGCGCCTCTTCTCTACGCTGTACGGGGGTCCGCCCCCGCGCGCTGTCGAGCCGTTCGGCCGATCGCTGACGCTTGGGGGGTCGCGCCATCTTGCGGACACCCTCGTGATGGATGTCGAGGCGCCTCGCGGTAACCGCTACTATTGGCGTGGCGCCGTCTACGGCCACTATGGCGACAACAAATGGACCTCCTTGGAGCAGGAGCGCATTCAGATCATCCCCGGCAAGCAGCCCCCCAACATGGAGCAGTACGAGCTGCGCCAACCGATCACCCAGACGGTCACCCGATACATTCCGGGCCAGCGCACACTGGTCGGCGCGTCCCAGTTTCGCACCGTCGACCGAGACGCCGAGGGCTTCGTTGACCTGACGGTGGATGTTCCCCTGGAGTACGTGCGCGTGTTCAGCATCATGCCGCTCGATGCTGGGGAGCAGTATCGGGTGACCTCCGAGGTCTCGACGGTTGACAAGACAAGCCTGCGCGATGCCTCTACTAACTACCCGGAGTGGGTGACCCAGCGCTACCTACAACTGCCCCCCGCCCCGCCCGATCGTGTGCGCATGCTAGCCGAGGCAATCACAGCGGAGGCTGACACGGCTTTCGACAAGGTGATTGCGATCGAACGGTATCTCCGTCTCAACATAACCTACAACCTCGACCCGCCGCTGACGCCGGAGGGGCACGACTACGTGGACTTCCTCCTGTTCGACAGTCAGGAGGACTACTGCAACGGCTATGCCTCAGCGCTGGCGGTGATGGCTCGCAGTGTGGGCATCCCGGCCCGGGTGGCTGTGGGATACGCGCAGGGGGAGTACGACCCAGGGCTCGGTGTATTCAGGGTGCGCAAGGAGAATGCGCACACTTGGCCGGAAGTCTACTTCCCGCAGTATGGGTGGCTCGAGTTCGAGCCCACGGCGAGTGAGACGCCCCTTGTGCGACCTGAGGGCGCGCCTGATGAAGTGTCTGAGGATGACTTGCGCACGCCGCCGTGGATGGAGGAGGAGTTCCAGTTCGACATGAGTCTGTATCCGTTCGCCGGCACGGATGCAGCCGATGACTGGGAGATCGAGCCGATTGTTCCGGAGCGCAATGCTCCGCTGTGGATCGGCGCCGTCGTGCTCGGCCTGGTCGCGCTGGCTGGCGTGGTCTGGTGGGCCCTCGAGAACGTGGGCCTGTGGGGGATGTCGCCCGTCGAGCGAGCATACGCGCGCCTTCAGCGGTTCGGGGGTTGGCTTGGCCGCCCTCCGCGCGTCTCCGACACGCCCAGCGAGTGGGCGGGCACAGTCACCGCCGCGGCGCCTGAGGCGGGTGAGCCAATCTCCCGCATCGTGGACCTATATGTACAGGCTCGTTTTGCGCGGGGTGACATGACCGACCCGGAGGCCCGAGCGGCCTGGCGACGCGCGCGGCCTGCACTGGTGCGCGGCTGGCTCAGGCGCATCGTGCCTCCTGCGCTCCGGCGCGTGGCGTGACCTTCGGTATCGTGCCCGGCGTGCCTGGTGAGCGAGAAGAGGGACGGGCGTACCAGATCGGTGACGGATTTCGCCTTCCTCTTCTACTGAGGGAGCCTGCTCTGGTTCGGGCGCTGTCTTGGCTCGCTCTGGGGCACACCTGGATCTATGGCAGGATGCGGCTGTGACAATCTTGGTGATCGTTCATTCGCTGGCCGCTCTGTGGCTGGCGGTCTACGGGCTGAACTTCCTTCTTCTCGCGGCGATCTACCTGCGCCACCGGCGCAAGGCCACGGTCGCTCCCGTTGTAAGCCGGCCTGCCCTGCCCGCGGTCACAGTCCAGGTCCCTGTATACAATGAGCTTCACGTTGTTGAACGCGTGATAGATGCAGTGGCCGAGCTCGATTACCCTCGCGACAGGCTCGAGATACAGATCCTTGATGACTCAGACGATGGTACGGCGCGACTGGCCCAGGCGCGAGCTGCGCTCCACCGCGAACGCGGTGTCGATATCGAGGTCGTCCGGCGCCCCGATCGCAGCGGTTTCAAGGCAGGGGCGCTATCGTGGGGCCTTAAAGAGGCGAGCGGCGAGTACATCGCCATCCTGGATGCGGACTTCCGTCCGCACCACGACTTCCTGCTGAAGACAGTTCCGCACTTCCTCACGCGTCCGCGACTGGGCATGGTCCAGGCCCGATGGTCCTACCTCAACGCTGGCTACTCGTGGCTCACCCGCGCGCAGGCGCTGGCCCTCGATGGCCACTTCGCGGTAGAGCAGCTCGCTCGATCCAGGTCAGGGCTCCTGATGAGCTTCAACGGCTCAGCCGGCGTGTGGCGACGGACATGCATTGAGGAGAGCGGCGGCTGGACGGCAGACACCTTGTGCGAGGACCTGGACCTGAGCTACCGCGCCCAGTTGGCGGGGTGGGAGTGTCTCTACCTGCCGGACGTTGACGTACCGGCCGAGCTGCCGCCTCAGGCCGCCGCCTTCAAGCGCCAGCAGTCACGCTGGGCCCAGGGGTCGATGCAGTGCTTGCGCAAGCTGGCCGGGCCGCTCGTGCGCAGCCGGCAGTTGAGCTTGGGGCAGAAGTTGATGGCCCTGATGCATCTGAGGGGCTATGCGGGCCACGCGCTGATGGTACTACTCCTCGTGATCTCGCTGCCGCTTCTGCTAGTGCCTGCCTCGGCCCAACTCCCGTTGGGGGGGCTGGGGATCATGTACCTGGGGCCTCCGCTGGTCTACGCGCTGGGCCAGAGGCAACTGCACCGCCACTGGATGCGGCGGTTGGCGGCATTCCCCCTCCTGGCGCTGGTCGGCGTCGGTATCGCGTGGTGCAATACCAAGGCGGTCTGGCGCGGCCTGACCCGCTGGGGCGGCACCTTCTCGCGGACACCGAAGTTCCGCCTCGAGGGGCGCAAGGGAGAGTGGGCGTCAAGTGACTACCGGTTGCAGATCGATAGGGGCATCATCGGCGAAATCGCCCTGGCTATCTACGCGCTGGTGACGGCAGGCGCGGCCATCTACGCGGGTCGACCGGGCGTGTTGCCGTTCGCGCTGCTATATGCGATCGGGTTCGGCACGGTCGCTGGCCTGGAGCTGGTGCAGGCGCTCGCTGCGCGCCCGAGCAGGCAGCAGCATCCGGCCCGCAGCCCAGCGGAAGCCGGTTAGGAAATGGAAGCCCGTTTCCTAACGGACGCCCGTTTGCTAACGGACGCGCGCCGAAAACGAAACGCAAAGGCGCGGAGGGAGCAAGCGCGCCGTCCTGGGCGCGCATTGGCCACTCTGCGTTGATGTAGATCCGGTTGCTCCACGTCTCTGGTGAGAGCGCGCAGTGCGTGGCCTGTCAGCGGCCGCGCAGGCGCACGCGGGCCGTACGGCAGCGCGGGCACGAAGCTCCCTTGTAGTCAGTGCCACAGGTCCGGCAGGTCTTGGGGGGCAACGGGCGATCGTCCTCTAGCGAGGCAAGGATCAGGACGACCTCCTCACCATCGTGCTTGGCCAGCCAGCGGTCCAGTGTGTCGCCGTCGACCTTCCAGCGACCGTCGCCAGCACCGCGGTTCACGCACCCTTGGACCACATCGAGCTCCAACTCGTAGGCGTCCATAGATAACTCGCGAATGCTGGCCCTGCGCTCTGCAGGCATGGAAGGTCTCCTTGATTTTCGCCCATTGTACCCGCTATGGGCGGCGCGGGCAACCGGGATGGGTGCTGCGAACCGGTCTCTCGAGTACACCTCGTGCTTTCGGCTCGTTGGCCCCAGGACTGGCAGTCCCAGCCA
>JAUVSX010000392.1 GCA_030596915.1 Chloroflexota bacterium
GCTACTGCACGCCTCCGGGTGAGCTGCGCGAGGTCGTCCAGGAGAGGCTGGCGCGCCTATATAGCTGGCACATCGAGACGGACGACATCTTCTTCCTCTCCGGCGTCGTGAGCGGCTTCAATCTGGCCTGCCACGCGGTCGGCAGCCCGGGCGATGAGACTATTGTCGAGCCCCCCGTCTACCCGCCAATGCTGCGCGCGCCGGGCAACGCTGGTCGCACGCGCAGGCGCGTCCGGCTCGTCGAGGGGGCCAAGAGGTACGAACGCGATCTCGATGCGTTTGAGGCCGCCATCGCGGACAGGACCTCCCTGTTTCTGCTCTGCAACCCCCACAATCCCGTTGGACGCGCGTTCGAGGAGGACGAGCTAGAGAAGCTGGCCGACGTCTGCCTGCGCCACAACGTCACGATATGCTCCGACGAGATTCACTGCGACATCCTCTTCGATGAACATCAACACATCCCCATCGCGTCGCTCTCCCCGGAGGTGGCAGCGACGACGATCACACTCCTGGCTCCGAGCAAGACATACAACATCGCCGGCCTTCACTGTGCACTAGGCGTGGCGCAGGACCCAGACTTGCGCGCACGACTCCGACGCGCCGGGGCCGACCTGGTGCCGGGACCAAACTTGCTGGGCCTCACGGCAGCGCTGGCGGCGTACCGCGAGGGGCAGGAGTGGCTGGATGGACTGCTCGCGTACCTCGAGGCCAATCGCGACTACGTGGCTGAGGCTGTGGCGGGCCTGCCGGGCATGCGGTGCTGGCCGGTCGAGGCGACTTTCCTGGCCTGGCTCGACTGCCGCGAGGCTGGAATCCCGGGCAATCCGCACACGTTCTTCCTGGAGCAAGCCGGGGTGGCTATGAATGACGGGCGTTCATTCGGCCCAGGAGGAGAGGGGTTCGTGCGGCTGAACTTCGGCTGCCGCCGCGCCACGCTCGTCGAGGCACTGGACCGGATGCGGCAGGCCCTGGCGGGTCTGTAGGGGCGCACCTGATCCGGCCCGCCGGATCAGGCGCTCGCCCCCGCCCGCAGGGCAGACACAAGGCCTGCCCCTACAGGAGATTCGAGACCAGAGGACATCGCGCAAAGCCGCCAAGCCCGCAAAGATTCAGAGGTTGGCGGTCCGGTGCCTCGCCGAATCGCTGATTCGCCCCCTCGCTGATTCGCTGATTCGCGTTTTCGCCTCACCTGGCGAAGCGCGCTTGGGTCTCCTCCAGCTTGGCCTCATCCAGGGCGGAAGCCTGTCGTCAATCGTCCGTCGTCCATCGTCTTTCGTCTTTCGTCCTTAGTCCACCTACCCAACACTGGCGGCGAAGCGCGCTTGGGTCTCCTCCAGCTTTCCAGCGTCGAGAGCCCCCTCCATCGTGAACACGAGCACGCCCTCAGACGCCGGACCTTGCAGCGCAACGTCAAGCGCCTGCCCGTATTCCTCCGCCGAGAGCGGGCCGGGCATATCGACCGACTGCACGATGGGCCAGACGGGCTTGCCGCTCAGCGCGTGCACCTCCGCCGTCACCTGCCCGATCCAGGCGGGCTCGAAGCCGCACATGCGATGGTAGACCATAGGCGAGAAGACATCGACGACCTCCCCCAGCGCGCGGTAGTCCTGGCCGATGATCTTCAGGATCGCGCCATCATAGTCGTCCAGTCGCCAGGGTACGCCGAAGAGACCCACCAGGGCATCGGGCCGCACCCGCTTCAGCACGTCGCGGGCCTCAGCCACCCACGACGTGATCTGCTCGCACCGCCAGGCAACCCACTCGCCTTGATGCTCTTCGAGCACCGCCCGGGCTACGGTCGGCACGTCACCTTCGGGCAGCGCGATGCCCGTGTCCCCGGAGAAGCGCGAAAGCGTCCGAGCATCGAAAGAGGTCTGAGGCAGCACGGGGGCCAGCACCTCCCAGTGGCACGGCCAGCGGATGAAGTCGAGCCACACGCCATCCACAGCGTGGTCGATGAGCAACGTCTCCAACGCCTCGAGCCGGTCCTGGCGCACCTCGGGCAGGGCGGGGTTGACGCCGTAGTATGAAGGATCTGGCTCGAGCGGGCTGCCACCCGCGGTGATGGGCCGGCTGGCGGGATAGCGCTCCCAAAGCTGCGCGCCGACGAAGCAACCAAACTCCGCGTAGATCGCCATCCCGGCCTCGTGGATAGCGTCGATGAAGTCGGCGTTCTGGTAGCCGCCGAAGACCGCTGTGCTGCCCCACGATCGCAACAGCGCGGCTTGCTCCACCGGCGTCGTGCCGGCAAACGGCGCCAATCGGTCCGAGAACCCGTATAGCGACTTGGTCTTGGTCATTGTCCTCCCAATCCGTGCGTCCGGAATCGTCTGTGTCTGCTGGTGTAACGCTGGCCGTCTTGCCGTCGGTCGGTGCGAGGATCGAGAGCTGCCACCGACGATCGCAGCGCAGCCCGTGAACCCGGGCTACCGCACGGTGCCCGTGCAGCCACGGCCCGCAGCCATTGTACGCCGGCGGGTGTGTTGGACAAGGTCGACTAGCCCCAGCCTTCGCTTCACCACGCTCGCCCGTCTCGGAGACCCGGCCGAGGGTACGATAGGCGGCCGACGACGTGTCTCGGCTGGGTTAGAGTCAGCTCGCGTGGTGGCGCGGGAGGCAAGCTACTGGCCGTTGGTTGGGCGCACAAGCAGCCAATGGGCCGGGCGTTTGACAGCCAGCGGCGCGCCTGCTATGGTGGGCGCGAGTGGCTGCTCGCATCGCCCAGCGATCATCTATGACTGAAAGGGAACGGATGAACCCGAAGGATCGCTATCTTACGACACTCAAGGGTGGTTCGGCAGACCGTGTCCCGCTGGAACTGGCGGGCTTCCAGTTTGCCTCGCGTGAGGCGATCGACAGCCATCCAGACGCCCTCCGCCGAGCCGTCGCCCACCGGGTGTTCGACGACCAGACCTTCGCGATGGAGGTTCCGAGCCTCATCAACCGCTACCTGATCACCCCGCCGCAACGGATACAGACGGAGATGGCACCCCTGGCGAACGGCAACGTGCGGACGGAGGGGAGAATCGATACGCCGGGAGGCGCGCTCACCTTCGTGACCGAGTACAGTCCCAAGTCGGACACAGCGTGGACGATCAAGTACCCGGTCGAATCGCGGGAGGAGCTGGAGATGCTCGCCTCCATCCCGTGGGAACTGCCGGAGGGGCTGGCGCCACCAGACTTGCCCAACCTCTCCTCCGATGTCGACACGCGCGGCGTAGTCACCACGCGAATCTCGTCCCCGTTCGTGTGCGTCGCCGGCGCAATGCGCTTCGAGCGCTTCCTGGCTATGACCGTCACCCACGCGGGGCTGATCGAGGAACTCACTGAGGAATGCCGGAAGCGGACTCTCTACGTTCTGGACGTGTTGCTCTCGGGGCCCGGCATCGAGTTAGTCTGGATGGGCGGCAGCGAGTGGGTCACGCCACCCATGGCGTCCCCAGCCACGTACGATAGCCTGGTCCAGGAGCAAGAGCGCAGCGTGATCGAATTCGTGCACGGTCGCAGCGACGCCCTTGTCCAGATCCACTGCCACGGTCGCATCCGGCACGCGCTCCTACGTACGATCGAGAGGGGCGCCGACTACACCGAGCCATGCGAACCGCCACCGCTCGGTGACATCACACTGGCCGAGGCCAAGCGAATGGCGGCCGGCCGGATCACGCTGGGTGGCAACATCGAGTGCCGCATCCTGGCCATCGAGTCGCAGGATGCCACCGAGGCGGCCGTTCGCGGGGCGTTTGAGGGAGGGAAGGAGCGCTTCGTCCTTCGCCCCACCGAGGAACCGTCTCCGGCGCTGACCGAGCGCGAGTACCAAAACTACACCCGCCTGGTCGACGTGTGGGAGGAACTGTCAGTGATCTGAGGGGGTGCTCCCGGGCAGGAGCGAAAGGACTGACAGTACCCGTGTTGTCGACGACCTGACAGGTCTCGGTTGCCCCCATCTGTGCGATGGGTCGCCCGTGCGCGAGAACACC
>JAUVSX010000169.1 GCA_030596915.1 Chloroflexota bacterium
AGACCGAGATGAGCAGGCTGATGGTCACGGTGGCCGCCGCGACATTCGGTCTGTAGAACTGGACGTGGCCAGTCCACTCGACGATGTTGACCGGGATGAGGCTCACGATCAGCAGACCAAGCGTCACGCACCAACCGAACGCGACGCCTACTAGCAGCTTACCGAACAGGATTGCTCGGTCTGGCAGGCGACTAGCCAACAGCGTCTCCAGCGTGTGGCGCTCTCGCTCGTCAGCGAAAGACTCCGGGATCATCGTGCCAACGAGGATCAGGGGGATGATCACGGCAGCAAGTACCGGAAACGCCGTGCTCAGCCACTCGCCCCCAAACTGAATGGGCATCACGATCGCGATCAAGACGACTGGAACGACCAGAGTAAGGATTGCCCTCGTCCGGCTGCCCCGGAGTCGAAGCAGACCTTTCCTCTCTTTCCAAACCATGGTCAGGATGTCTTGCGTCATCGCGCCTCCTCCATCAGCGTCATGAAGACCTCCTCCAAGCTAGCCTTCCCGCGCCGGACCTCTTCAACCTCGACACCAGCCCCGACGAGCAAGCTCACGAGCGGCGCGGCGTCCGCCTCGTGGCGAAGATCAATCACCACGTGGCCGTTGTTGGCGTCTACCTCCGCGACTTCGGGGCGCGCCCTCAACTGAGCCAGCGCCTCGGCGCCGAAGCCGCGTCCGAAGACTTCGACCCGGGGGCCGCCAGTCCGGGCGCGCAGCTCGTCGGGACTGCCAACCGCTACCAGCTTGCCCTGGCGAATGACGCCGACCCGGCTGCACAGCCTCTCCGCCTCAGCCATATTGTGGGTAGTCAGAAAAACCGTCACGCCTTCGCGGGTGGCAAGGTCAACCAAGTCATCGCGAACTGCCGCTGCGGATGGTACGTCGAGGCCGGCAGTCGGCTCGTCCAGGAGCACCAACGCTGGACGGTGGAGAAGCGCCCTGGCCAATGCCAGCTTCTGCTGCATCCCCTCACTCCACGTACCTGCCCTATCCTTGCGCCGCTCCCAAAGACCCATCTGAGTAAGCAGCTCCTCAATGCGGGCCCGTCGATTGTCGGCGGGCAAGCCCCACACGCGTCCGTAGAACTCCAGGTTGTCCTCAGCGCTAAGCTGCTCGTAGATCCCGGAGTGCTCCAGGAGCGCGCCAGTGCGCGTGCGGACTGCATCCGCCTGGGTCTTCGTGTCGAACCCCAGGACCTCCGCACGCCCTGCGGACGGTTCGAGCAGGCCGAGCAGAAGGCGGATCGTTGTCGTCTTCCCCGCGCCGTTCGGGCCGAGGAATCCGAAGATGGTTCCGGCCTCCACCTCAAGCGAGAGGCCATTGACCGCACGGATAGTCCCAGAAGCGCTGGCGAAATCACGCGAGAGGTTGTCAGTACGAAGGGCGATATCAGTCATACGGTCTGCTCCTCCTGTGCGCGGGATGGTCGACCTTTCCGTTCGATACGCACCCGAATTGTAGCATGCTCGACGCCCGAGCGTATCGGCCAGTCCGGGGATTCAAGCATTGTGCAGGTGGCCGATTCCGATATTGGCCAGGTGGCCAGGGTTACGTGGCCCCAGGACGGCGGCTCGCAGAGCGCGGAATGGAATCCGCGGCTACATTCGCCTTCTTCCATTGGGTGCGGCCCGGCGGCCTCCCACGAGCCGCCGAGCCACGCCGAGCTGCCAGTGGAATGATGCGCTATGGAGCGCAGTCGATGACGCGTCCGGTCTCCGCTGACTCGACGATGGCGCAGACGATCTGCGTCTGCCTCAGTCCATCGACAATCGTGGGCAAGGGGCCCCACTCCGTCCACGAGGAGGGAGTGAGCGGATCCGCAAGGAGTGCGTCGATGAAGCCACGACCCACTCGCCACCAGTCGAGCGGGTTCTCGAAGGTCTCGAAGCCGCGCGCCAGCGCGCCGCCGCCGGCGACCAACTCGCCGGCTGTGGGGCTGGGGCGGTGTATGAGCGCTCGGATGTTGACGCCGAGGGTTAGCAGCTTCTGATGGTGGTCAAGGTGCTCCGCTGTCGTCAGATCACTGCGCACGTTGGCGCGCCAGCCCTCCAACTCCCCGAAGCCCGGGCGCTTGATGTACGCCAGGTAACCCTGCGATCCTGAGAACGCTAGCTTGAACTCAACCAGGCCGTCGATGTGCTTGATCCACTCCGCCCGCATGCGGAACTTGGCGCCGCTATCGAAAGTCAGGAACGCATCATAGAGATCGGGCGTGAACCCGAGAACTTTTCGTTGCGAGATGGCGAAGACCTCCGTGACATCGGCCGGCGCCAGCACCCAGCGCAGATAGTCGCTCCCGTGGCTCATCAGGAAATGCGCGGTCGAGGAGCCCGCAGCCCATTCTTGGCTGCGCGCGCCCCACATGAGCGTGGGCACAACGATGTTGTCATCAAGGTGCACGTCACCATAGACAATCTCGCCTAGCAACCCTTGCTGGATGACGTAGTAGGTTGCCTGGTCCAGCGCCGAGCCGCGATTGGCGAAGTTGATGAAGACCCGCGCGCCTGCCTTCTCTGCTGCCTCGTACATCGTCTCGGCGTCAGCGACCGTTGTGGCGAGGGGCTTCTCGAGGATGATCGACGGTACACCCGCGTTGAGCGTCGCCAGAACCGGGTCGAGGTGTAGCGGGTCTGGCGTCGCGATCGCGACGATGTCGAGACGATGCTCCGCAAGCATCCGCCCGTAGTCGGTGTACGCCTGGGCGCCGACCTGCGCCCCGACCTTGTCGGCCGCCTCGCTCCGGATGTCGGCCACTGCTTCTACCGAGACCTCCGGCTGCTCGTCCAGGAACCGGACGTGCTGGCTCCCCAGAATACCCAGTCCAATCACGCCTGCCTTCAGCTTCGCGGACATTGTCGCCTCCTTTGGGAGTGGTTTTGGGTTCAACCTGCCGCAGCCATTCTACCGGACGGACGGGCCGGTGTCAAAGCTCAACTCGGTCAGGGGTGCATTTCAGTCTTGGGGCGAATGACCACTGCGAACCAGTGATCTTCCGCCACGCAGCGACCCTGCGTCGCCCACTCCCTGATTTACACCCGATCGCCCCCAAGCTGGAACACACCCGTGGCCAGAGACGGCAGAGCCTGTGCGCATCTGCCGCGTCCTCGCTGCGCGGCCGGTCTGCAGGACGTGGTCACCGACACATTCCATCACCCTCGCGGGGCTGCAGCGGGACGAGGCAAAGCCTGGCACAAGATTGGGCTGGCCATCTGCTCCTGTTCTGCACGACGTGAATCCGGAGTTCCGTTGACTCTTGCCTGTCAGACAGGTACAATCCCGCTGTCGACGATCGAGGCGCGCTGGAGCACCTCCTCGGCAGAGGCGAGCTCGGGGCAGTCGTTGCGCGCAGCGACCCGCCTTGGCCCCGCCAGCCGTACCAGGGCCGCGAACGCGTGTGGCCGGTCGGCAGTCAAAGGCAAGACGCCGCTGCCCAGAGCCTGATAGCGGCGGCATTGGCGGAGGCAAGCGATCGGCTCGGCCCAGAAAGAAAGCCGGCGGCGGGAGAGCGACCCGCAAGGAGGGCGATGGCTGCTCAGAGCGCCAGCCAGTATGATGATGCATATGGCTCGGAGGGATTCTACTGGGGCAAGAAGCCCTCGTCCCTGTGCGACCGAGTCGTAGAGTTGGCAGGGCCTGGCGTTGAGCGCGAGCCTACCCTGATCGACCTGGGCTGCGGAGAGGGACGAGACGCAGTCACCTTCGCCAGAAACGGGTTTCGCGTCACCGCGGTCGATCTGTCTCTCCCAGGCCTGGAGAAACTGGCCCGCTACGCCCAGGAAGAGGGACTCCACGTCGATACTGCCCAGGCCGACGTCAGGGAGTTCCAGCTCGAGCAATCCTACGCTGTCGTGTTCTCGACAGGACTGGTGCATTATCTTCTCCCGGCTACCAGGCTTGCGCGGTTCGAGCACCTGAAGCAACACACCACCGCAGCGGGCATTCACGCTCACTCCGCCCTGGTGAGCAAACCCTTCCTGCCAGCAGCGCCCGACGCGGGCCCAGACGTTGTCCTCTTCAGATCCGGTGAACTGATGGGCTACTTCTGGGATTGGGAGATACTCTACACCGCCGAAGATCTGTTCGACTGCACGTCAGGTGGCATTCCCCACAGGCACGCCATCGACCGGATCATCGCGCGGAGGTATGCAGGTGCGGGACGGTAGCGGCTGGGGAGGTGGCAGGGGCGAGTCGGGCCTCTGTGGGCGCCCGGCAGGACCACCGAGGACAGGGCGAGCGGCGAGAAGAGGGCAGTACGAATAGATGATTACCGATGGCACACGGCTTAAGGACGACCGGGGGCGCACCCTGATGCTGCGAGGAGTCAACCTCGGTGGTAGCAGCAAGGTGCCATTCACCCCCAATGGGGCGACCCATCTGCGAGATGGTTTCTACGAGCATCGCAACGTCTCCTTCGTCGGCCGGCCGTTCCCCGTGGAGGAAGCGGACGAGCACTTCGAACGGCTGCGAGCGTGGGGGTTCACGTTCCTGCGCTTCCTCGTCACGTGGGAGGCGATTGAGCACGCCGGACCCGGCATCTACGACGAAGCGTATCTCGGCTATGTGCGCGAAATCGTCGAGACGGCAGGGGAGCACGGCATTGACCTGTACGTGGACCCCCACCAGGATGTTTGGGGTCGTCTATGCGGCGGGGATGGCGCTCCGGGCTGGACTATCGAGGCGGTCGGCATGGATGCGACACGGTTCCCGGAGACCGGCGCCGCAATCATTCACTGCATCCACGGCGAGCCGTTCTCACATATGTGTTGGCCGACGAACAATACCAAGCTGGCGGCGGCGACGATGTTTACGCTGTTCTTCGGCGGGAGTAGCTTCGCCCCCAAGACAGAGGTGCACGGCGAGCCGGTGCAGGAGTTCCTCCAGCGTCATTACATTGAGGCGCTGAAGCAAGTAGCATGTCGACTCAGGGGCTTGCCGAATGTCGTGGGCTACGGAACGATGAACGAGCCCTCGGCGGGATACATCGGGCAGGGCGATGTACGCAGGTGGGATGCCACGGTCAAGCTGCACTTGCGGCAGTCCCCCACCCCGTTCGAGGGAATGGTACTCGGCGCCGGCTACCCCCGAAAGGTGGGCCTCTATGCCTGGCGCTGGGCCGGCTTCAGGCGCGTTGGGCGGCGAATAGTCAACCCGGAGGGGCTGCGCATCTGGAAGGAGGGCTGCGACCCCATCTGGCGGGCCAACGGTGTCTGGGACGTCGACGCGCAGGGCGATCCGTTCGCAGCGCGGCCGGACCACTTCGGACAACTAGGCGGAAAGGCCGTTGATTTCGCCAACGACTACTTCCGCCCGTTCGCAAACCGCTACGCCCGTGAGCTCCGCTCCGTTGACCCCAACTCGATCATCTTTGTCGAAGGCGTGCCCAACGACACGCCCCCGCGCTGGGGACCCGACGACGCACCGAACATCGTCCACGCGCCCCACTGGTACGACGGCTTGACGATGCTGTACAAACGTTTCATCCCTCACGTAGGCGCGGACCCGCGCCGCGGCAGGTTCGTCATCGGCCGAAAGCGGTCACAGAGGTCGCGCGCCGATCAACTAGCCTACCTGAGGGACTGGTCGGCTCAGGAGATGGGCGGCGTTCCGACGCTCCTCGGTGAGTTCGGCCTGCCCCTCGACCTGCAAGACGGGCGGGCATATCGCACGGGCGACTTCTCACACCAGATTGAGGCCCTGGACGCCACCTACCAGGCGTTGGACGCGAATCTTCTCAGCGGCACGTTGTGGAACTACACCGCTGACAACGACAATCGGTGGGGCGATCAATGGAACAACGAGGACTACTCCATCTTCAGCCGTGACCAGCAGACTGACCCGAGTGACATCGACTCCGGCGGTCGCGCGCTGGGCGCGGTCGTGCGGCCGTACCCAGCCAAGACATCCGGTGAGCCGCTGCGCATGCACTTCGATGTGCAGAGCGGGGCGTTCGAATTCGAATTCCGGGATGATCCGACGGTGAGCGCCCCCACAGAGCTGTTCGTCCCCAACGGCCGCTACCCCGATGGATACGTGGTGGAGGTGTCTGACGGGGAGTATGAGCTAAACGCCGAGGAGCAGATACTCACCTACCGGCCGAGCCGACACAGGCAGTGCCACACCGTGCGCATTCGGAGACGCACCAAAGTATGAGCCAGACCACCGCCCCCTCCATCGAGCAGGAAATCGAGCGCAACTTCCGCCACAACGCGATCGTCAATCTGCTCGATGGCGCGTTCTTCTGGTTCTCCCTCAGCTTCGTCGCCGCGAACACGATCATCCCGCTCTGGGTGAGTCATCTCACCGACAGCACGGTGTTGATTGGCCTGGCATCTGCCGTGCACGTTGCGGGCTGGTATCTGCCGCAGCTCTTCACGGCCAACTGGGTGCAGCGACTGGAGCGCAAGAAAGTGGCCCCAGTCAACGTGGGGTTCTTCAGCGAGCGACTGCCGATCGTGCTGATGGGTCCCGCGGCCCTGCTCGCCACCCGATCTCTGACGCTGGCCCTGGTCGTCTTCTTCGTGCTCTACACCTGGGCAAGTTTGGGGGGCGGGGCGGTTGCCGTCGGCTGGCAAGATATGCTGGCCAAGGTCATCCCCCGCGACCGGCGTGCGCGTCTCTTCGGGCTCACCAACTTCATTGGGATGGGAGGCGGCGTGCTCACCGCCGCGATCGCCTCGTGGTTTCTGAAGCAGTACGATTTCCCCTACGGGTACGCGCTCTGCTTCGCCGCCGCCGGGGTGCTGACGCTGGGCTCGTGGACAGGCTTGGCGCTCGTACGCGAACCGCGCCAAGCCAGCACCGCGCCCGCCATCTCCCAGCGAGAGTACTGGCGCCGGCTGCCGGCCATTGTCG
>JAUVSX010000019.1 GCA_030596915.1 Chloroflexota bacterium
TATCGGCGTCAGTTAGGTTGTGAGCGGCAGACGCGGGAGTCTCGTCTCGAAGCAGACAACTCGCACCGAGGGCGATTGCCGAGGGTAGTCTTTGTAGATGGAGTCACTAGGGCCGAGGGTGGACTTACGCCTTCGGCCTTTGGCTTTGTACGGAATGTCCCGATTGGCGGTGCGCCCTTGGGCAATGATGTGATCTGTGTTTGCACCATTCCAAGGAGCTCCACCCATGCGGAGGTGCCATGATGGCCAATAGCCGCGAATCTCGATCCTTACGCCTCAAGGAGCGCTTCGCCGCGTTTGTGCGGGAGGTCCCGTGGCACGTGGTGACGTTTGTGCTGCGCATCCTCTACCGCTTCCGTCTTGTCGGTGCGGAGAACGTGCCGGCGAAGGGGCCGCTCATCGTTTCGATCAACGTGACATCCCCGATCGACACGATCTTCGCCATCTGGATTGCCTTCTACCTCCAGAGGCGACTCGACTTGGGATCAGAGGACTCACTTGGCTACACACAGGAAGATCTGCTGGCTCTGCCAGCGTTCCGCAAGGCGTTGGTGGCCGATCCCGAACGTGCGCCGGAGGCACTGTCGCCGCATTCGGCCGGCAACTTGACGCTGAGCCTGCTGAAGGGATACCGGATGCTGTGCAGGGACGGCGTCGTGTACTTGCATCCCGAGGGCGACATGCCGTGGGATGGGCGGCCGATGCCGCTGGGGCGGAGCCTCGCCTGGCTCGCGCTGCATTCGGCGGCGCCGGTGCTGCCAGTGCTGTGTTCGATCAGCGCGTATGACATATGGCCTCGGTGGCAGAAGCGTCCCAGCCTTCGAGGACGGTTGACGCTGCACCTGGGTCAGCTCGTTCGCGTCACGGACGTTCCGCTGGCCGAGGTATCTGACGACGACCTGGACCGGGCGACGGCCCAGCTGCGCGCTGCGTTTGACCGAATCGTCTACGGGCCCGAGGGCATCGAGGGGTGGGCCGGCCCGCCAAGAAGGGACGGCGTGGCGCTCGAGGGGCCCGGGCACGTCCACCCACTGAAGGAGCCCGTGCCGACCCATGCGTTCGCAAGACCGGAGAAGCCCGGGCGCAATCGCGGGCTCGCGCAGCTCTTGTGGCAGTGCCCAGTCTGTTGCACGAACGATAGTGTCTACCACCGGCATCCATGGATCGGGCGCCAATCGGTGCGCTGTCTGGCGTGTGATACCCGCTGGGCGGTTCGCCGTATGTTCGGCCGCGACATCCGGTTGGCCGTCGTGGGCGGCCCGGCAGAGCTCGTCGGGCTCGAGATGCCGGTGACGATGTGGTACGACGAGATGAAGCGCAACTTTGAGCCCCAGGCGATTGAAGTGGCAGGCGTCGAGCTGCTGCCTGGGGAGGAAGTGTACCTCACGAGGGACGATGTGATTGTAGAGCCTCACAAGCCCAACGCGCTGTTCGACGGGTACACCGGCCGAGAGCCTCCCCGGACGATGCCCGGCCGGCACGGGATGGGCGATTGGGATGGGATCGGCGAGGGGCGGATGCTACTGACAACCCGGCGGTTGCTTTGGCAAGGACCGGATGGCGAGCTTGATTTTGACTGGCGCAATGTGACGGCCGTATACTTGTGGCTGCAGAACGTGCTCGGTCTGCGATACGGCACGGCCCACTACCGCTTCCGCCTTGGCCCGATGGCTGAGGAATCCGGCATGAAGTGGCTGGCGCACGCGGCGACAGTGGCGAGGTGCGTCGCCGCAGAAGAGGGTACCACCGTCGCGGTATCGCACTACTAGTCCGCCAACCCGTATCCCGCCCCAAGCGGGACACCACTCGCTCACACCTCCGCGCATCCCGCTGTGTCAGGTTGTGCATGTTGGCGTTCACGCGCCCTATGCCCCGGAGCGGGTCGCCCCGCGGCCCACGGCTTGACTGCACCAGTCATTCGCCACGCCGTGGAGTTGCCAGTCCAGTCGTCCTAACTAGATCTGTGTACAGCGCAACTCCACGTAGTCCAAGCTGTTATAGCAGGTGGAGGAGATCGCTGCCGCGCCCCCGAGCGCGGCGTCCTGGTGCTGGGCCAGTGAAGGTGCCGGCCGCGGACCGGGAGCGAGGAGGAGAGGAACGTGGGCAAGAAGGTGGGGGTGGTAGGGGGCACCGGGTTCCTCGGCGCCCATCTGGTTCAACTCTTGGCCGACGCAGGCTTCGAGCCGGTAGTCATCGCCCGGCGACCACAGCGCGTCCAGGAGGTGCTTCCCCGTCTTGGCGTTGAGGCCCGGTACGGTGACGTTAGGAATCCGGGCAGCCTGGGCCAAGCCCTGAAGGGCTGCACGTACGTGCACTGCGTGGCCGGGGCAATGGGTGGGGTATTCACGAGTCCCAGTCCGCAGCGCAGGGAGGCCGCTGTCCGCGTCAACGTCGAAGGAACAGTCAACGTGCTCCGCGCGGCTCGCGACGCGCGAGCAGAGCGAGTCGTCGTGACGAGCAGTTGCAGCACCCGCTACCAGCACCGGGGGAGTCTGGCCAACGAGGATTCGCCTGCATTTGGGGCGGAAATCGTCCGGGACTCCTACGTCCGGAGCAAGGTGTTGGAGGAGCAGGCCTGCACTGCCTTCTCCCGGGGTACTGGGCTCCCAGTTACCGCAATCCTGCCTGGCGCCATGGTTGGCCCCAGAGATACGAGCCCGACGCCGCTGGGCGCTGCGTTGTTGGCACGCCTGAACGGCGAATCGAGAGGCGGTGTCGGGCTGGAAGGTGCGTTTCCGGTCGTCGACGTGCGCGACGTCGCACGGGCGCATCTCGCCGCAATATCGGCTGAGAGCCCTGACGATGCGTATCTGGTCGTGGCCGATACCGTTCGTACGCGTGACTGGCAGGAGCTGTTCTCACGTGTAACGGGCATCCCCAATGACGCGGGAGCCATTCCGCCAGTGGTGGCGATGCCGATGGCCCTCATGTTTGAGGCCATCTCGTGGGTGAGGCGCACCCCAGCCCAGTTCAACCGTAACGCGGTACGTCACGCGCGCCAAGGACAGCAGTATGACTGCACGAGGGCGCGAAGCGAGTTGGGGATCGCATTCAGGCCGCTCGAGACGACTGTCCAGGACACGGTCTGTTGGTACGCGGCAAACGGCTGGATCACCGATGACGCGCGGCTGGCGATCGTGAACTCCGCGCTCGATCGTGCCGCTTACGACGCTCGACCCGTGTCGCTGTCTCCGCAGCCAAGTGGCTTGCGCGCATAGAACTTCGCCGGATATGGGCTCATTCGTGGCGTCGAGCACCCTCCTCAAGGCGCGCGAAAACGTCTCCGACTGTAGATGAGGGCCCAGTGGATGAGGTCGAATGAGCATTCGGCGAAGTCCATGTCCAACACGTCGGCGCATACGAGCCTAAGCCCTGGCAGGCAGGGGCCGAAGCGCCCCGAGAGCGCCTCAAGAAGCGGCGAGTTGATATGGACGCCCACGGCCCGACGAGTCACTGCTGGGTCGATGTGCTCGATGCCATTGCCCGTGGCACACTCCAAGACTGCCAGGGTCTGCGGGCGCAGCGCCGTCTGTTCATCGCGGAAGACCTGGCTCAGAAACTGGGACTGCTGTACGCCCGGTCTCGCCGTATGCCCCTCGTAGGCCGAGGACGGGATAGTGAGCCACGGATCTACGGTGCAGGGCCCGTCTGTCCTGTCGTGCCTCGCTCCCACGCAGGCCTCCCAGGGGGCGGCATGCGAAGCGTGCCCCATCGCTGGCCTGCCCTCCGGTCTGGGCGCGATTATTGTGCGGTGAGTCTGGGGGACAACGCGGCGGCGCAGCCGCGCTGCTGCTCGCTACTCCTGGGCCACGCTTCCCACGCCCCTAAGCATGCTGGACAGCGTGCCTCCAACCTCGACTTGGGCTGCGACGCGCTGCCCGCCTCGCCTGGTTTGGCAGTCTCGCTTGGGAGACGCGTGCGCAATGGATCGTGTGCGCCAGGACCGCGCGTGGTATAATCTGCCCTGGCCCAAGACACACACGCGAGAGGGGAGACATGCGCGCGGTAGACGTAATTGCCCGCAAGCGCGACGGCTCAGAACTGTCGCGCGACGAGATCGAGTTCTTCATCACGACGTACACTCGGGGAGAGATTCCAGACTATCAGGCTGCCGCCTGGCTGATGGCTGTGTATCTCCGGGGTATGACCGACCGAGAGACACGGGACCTTACGCTGGCGATGGCCCGTTCGGGCGACATTCTCGACCTGAGCGACACGGTTCCCCTCGCGGTCGACAAGCACTCCACGGGCGGGGTGGGGGACAAGGTAAGCCTTGTAGTTGTACCTACGGCCGCTGCGTGCGGGCTGCCCGTTGCCAAGATCACGGGTCGCGGCCTTGCCTTCACGGGCGGTACGTTGGACAAACTCGAGTCGATCCCGGGGTATCGCATCGATCTTAGCGAGGAGGAGTTCAAGGTCCAGCTTGCGGAGATCGGCGTGGTGCTCACCGGGCAGACCCGGGAACTCGCCCCGGCAGACCGCAAGCTCTATGCGCTTCGGGACGCGACGGCAACGGTGAGATCGCTGCCATTGATCGTGAGTTCGATCCTGAGCAAGAAGATCGCCGGGGGTGCGGACGCGGTTGTCCTCGACGTCAAGGTAGGCACCGGTGCGCTGATCAAGACGCTGAGTGAGAGCGTAGATCTGGCCCAAGCCCTCGTGCACCTCGGCAGCCAGGTGGGGTTGCGCGTGGTCGCTTGCGTGTCAGATATGAATCAGCCCCTCGGTCGGGCAGTTGGCAACGCGCTGGAGGTACGCGAGGCCATTGCGACGCTCCGCAACGGCGGGCCTGCAGACTTCAGAGAACACTGTCTGGTCATTCTGGGAGAGATGCTGGCCCTGGGTGGCACAGTCGATGGTCCAGGTAGTGGTAGGGAGGTTGCCGAGAGGGCGCTTGCGTCGGGCGCCGCCTGGGACAAGTTCCGGCAGCTTGTCTCGGCGCAGGGTGGCGACGTACGATCAGTCGACAAGCCCGAGCGATGGCCCCGGGCGGAGCTAGCCGAGGAGGCGCCTGTCGCCGGAGACGGATGGTTGGCGGGCGTGGACGCGGCCGAGATCGGGATGGCCGTGATGGCGCTGGGGGGCGGGCGCGCCAAGAAGGGGGACACGATAGACCACAGCGTCGGTATCGTGGTACATCGCAGGGTCGGCGATGCACTGCACAAGGGGGAGCCGCTCTTCACCGTTCACGCCAACGAGGCTGCGAAGCTGCACGAGGCGCGCGAGCGAGTCCTCGCGGCCCACAGGCTCAGCGACAGTCCGGTCGAAGCGTTGCCACTGTTCTACAGTCGCATCGGCGCGTGATGGATCTCGCAACCAGGCCTCTCGAGATCGCGCAACGAGGCATCTGCAGTGGACGCCGCTTCATCCCCAGGCCCACGTTGCCCTTCGCTCCCGAGCGAGCCATGTCCGGTATGACGAAAGCGGCGGGCTTCGGATGGCACGGCGAACTTGGTGCAGCGAGAGGAAGCGTGGATCGAGGGCTCAAGAGTCGGACGTGGGAGGTAGTACCTCGCACGGGTAGATGGGAGCCGTGCCCCAACTCCTACCCGCGTCGAAGGTGACAGTGCCCAGGAGCCCGATCCTTTCCGTATCCTGCAGGGCAAGGGCGACGCCCTCGCGCGTCGGGGCGGCACGGCGCTGAAGGTCCCTACGCAGGGCTTCGATCAGTATCCAGGTGGCTTCGTAGGCCGGCAACGCCAGGCGCCCCGGAGGGACCCCGTTGGATACCTCGCGGTACGCACTAGCGAAGTCCCGACCAACCGTGAGTTCCTCGGGTAGCGGCCACGGAGTGGCGCAGATCGCTCTAGCGGACTTGGCGGCAACCGCCGCAAAATCCGCCGGGGTGAGATCAGGTCCGCCAACGAGTGTGCCCTGCCATCCCGCATTGCGGAGTTCGGCGGCGACTTCACCAGCAGTCACGGGATCCGCGTCACAGATGAGCACGTCTGCCTCAGGCTCCAGCAACAGCGCCAGCCAGCCCGCGTCTGACGCCTGAACAATCGGCCCTAGCTGTGTTCCACGGCGATGGGCCGCTCGCTGCAACGCCTGTCCGAGCGGGCCACCGGCAGTGAACAGGGCAGTCCGGTGTTCCCCCAGAGCCGCAACCCGGTTGAGGAGCGCATCGGCGAGGGTATCGGCCGGTGGGCCCATTCGGAAGACCGTTGCCGGGCCTGACGTGAGGTTGTGTTCAAGTACGGCAGGAGCGACAAGAGCCAGTCCGGCCTTTGCATAGGTGTCAAGCGCCGCCGCCGTTCGCTCGTGGAAATGGCCCACAACACCCAAGACGTCCGAGTCGATGGCGAGCTTCCGAGCCTGGGCTTCGGCGGATTCGGGGTCAGCGCCGTCGTCATAGGCAACGAGCTCCACATTGTACCCGGCAACGCCCCCAGAAGCGTTGGCCTCTCGAATGGCTAGGCGGGCTCCGTAGATGACGTCGTAGCCGATGTAGCGGTATCGTCCCTCAAAGGGAGCCACCAGCCCAATCTTGACACTGGGGCGTACCGTTCCGGGCAGTGTGCATCCGGACAGGCAGAAGGCGATGAGGACTGCGACAACCGCGACGCAAGGCGCCGGCACACGCGAACGGGCTTTTCGCCGTGTGGGGCGAGTGCGGCCGGGTCCCAGAGTTGGGCAGCCTCGCCCCACCGCTAGCTGCCGCCCCCACACGCCGCGTACTTGGTCGCGTGCTCCTCGAAGGTGATCGAGAAGAGGTGGCTTCCATCCGCTTGTGCGCAGTCAGCAAGGAAGAAATAGTAGTCGCTCTCAGTGGGATAAGCAACGGCCTGGATTGACTCGAGGCCTGGGCTGCAAATGGGCCCCGGTGGCAATCCGGCAACGCGGTACGTGTTGTAGGGCAGGTCGCGCTCCAGGTCCTCCAACACGAGTGTGGGCCACCAGGCAGCCGGGGTCCCAAGCCCGTACTGCACCGTGGGGTCAGCAGCCAGGAGCCAGCCATCATCGAGCCTGTTGTGGTAGACGCCTGCAATCAACGGGCGCTCAGCGGCCACGACGGCCTCTCTTTCGACAATCGATGCCAGCGTCAGCATGTCGAACACGCTAAGGCCGCGGCCATGTGCCGCTTCTCTCATCTGCCCTGTGACGCGCTCGTCGAAGGTTCGCAGCATACGGGTGATCAGATCCATTGCCTCCGGGTCCTCGGGGAGGCGGTACGTCTCGGGGAAGAGGAAGCCTTCGAGGGTCGCATCAGGCGGAATCTCGGCGAGAAACGGAAACTCGGCTGCCAGGCCAGCTTCCCGCCACCGGCTCGACGCTGCGGCGAGAAACTCCTCCTCTGAGATGGTTGTCTGCTCGGCCACAGTGGAGGCAATCTCCTCTAGCCGGATGCCCTCCCGGACAGTGACCACCTGTTCCGGGCGGCGGGCGTTCTGCAACGCCTCGGCGATTTCGGGGATCGTCATCGTCTGGCGCAGTTCGAACTCGCCAGCCTCAATACCGCTATCCAGGCCGTGGTACTGGACGTAGCGGCGGAACAACTCACTGTCCGACACTAGCCCCTGAGTTTGGAGGCGGTCCGCGATCACACCGACCGACTCCCCGGACTCGATCGCGAAGGTTATCGGCTGATCGCTGCTACCGGCCGCCTCCTCAAGTTCAGATGCCCTGGTCTCAAGGTAGAGGGCAAGGGCTGCCTCATCGGGCGACGAAATGTCGCACCCGAGTGTGGCAGCCACGATAACTAGCAACGCGACCAGTAGAGAGGGGAATTCCCTGCTTCGCTTCAAGTAGCGCCCTCCGAGGTCTCCCTTGATGGAGATTGGGTCGTCAGGTCGATCTCAGGGGGTGACGTGTCAGTGCCCTGGCTGCCAAGATAGCGGCTACCTTCGCGGTCAACATCGCTTCCAGCTTGACTGTCAAGGTAGCTGCGCAGGATCACGGACGCTGCTACAGCGTCAAGGCTGTGACGAGCAGACACTGCGTTCCGCCGCCTTGAGCGACGCTTGCCCGGTTTCAGCGCCGTCCGCATTAGCTCCCTGGCAACTGCGGTCGAGTAGCGTTCATCCCACGTCACAACAGGCACTGAGACCCGGTCCAACAGTGCTTCCGTATACCCTGCAACGCGGCGTGCCTGCGGCCCGTGCGTCCCGTCGAGGCTGAGGGGCAGGCCGACGACGATCAGGTCGACGGAGTACTCGCGTAATAGCGACGCCAGAGCGGCGAAATGATCCGGTCGCGGGTGCTGTGAAAGAGTCCGCAAGGGCCGGGCGAGCGTACGCGACGGGTCACTCAAAGCGACCCCCACCCGCTTCTCGCCCACGTCGAGTGCAAGCACGCGCCCCATAGTGCATTATCCGGTGAGCGGCGCTATTTGGACAGCACGGCCAGACCACCGGACTCCCGGAATGGGATCACGCTGACGGCGATTCGCATGGGCAGCAATGGCATGCGAGCCAGTTGTTCTGGCCAGAGCGTGATCAACGGAGGTTGCGCGAGAGGTAGCTCCGCGAAAAGAAGCTGAAGAGCCTCGTCCACAGGTTGGCCCTTGATCGTATCTACGGCGTGCTGCGTGTCCAGCTCTGCCGAGGCATATCCCTGCGCTGTCACGAACAGGGTGAACTCACCTGGACCCACGTCCTCCTCGGCTACCTCGCCCAGCTCGAACCACGTGTCCACCAGCCTGTAGCCTTCCGGCAGGCGGCGGGACAGCTCGGACTGGGCCACGATCTTAGCGTTTTCAATGTCGACGGCGAGCCCGCTCACAAGCAGCCGGAGTTCGAGGCCGACGGTGTCCGCCTGCTCGCCAACGAACCGGGTGTACGCCTCCTTCGGGACCGCCTGGATTATGAGAGACTGGCGGGGCACAAACTCGCTCGGTGCCAGCACGTCGAGGTTGCTAAGCTCAACGTGAGCATCGCCAAGCATCTGAAGCAGGAGCTGCTCGCGGGCGCGATCGCGGTCTGCCTGGGTGACAATGCGGACCTCGGTTGCGTCTGATCCGGTCGTCGGCTGGGGATTGATCACTCGGACCGCGGATGTCGCGGTGCCCTCGATCTGATTGATCTGGTAGGCTGCGACATTTCCTACGCCGTCAGCCAGGGATTCGATGGGCGCCGTCGCCTGGCCTGCCGCAGGCACGCGCACGTCCTCGGTAGTGTGGAAGCGGATCGGGTAGCTGGTGGAGGAGGTCCTGACGACGGTACCCGCGGGCACGACGTACTCCTGGAATAGAAGGTTCGTGAAGAGGACCTCGCCCCGTGTCCGGCCAAGAGCAACGTTCAGGCGACCCGTAGTCTCGACCTCGATGAACCCTTCGATCTCTGTACCAACGCGGCGGGCAGGCATAAGACGCGCTGCCGCGTCGACGTCCTCGACATCTGGATCGGCTGTGACTGGTACGATCATCGTGTATTCCTTGCCCGCCGGCAGGAGGGTGACCTCTGCGCTGGGAACAATGCCGTAAGCCGCGCCACCCACGACGGCGACGGCGACAAGGAATACAAGTAGGCGCATCCCGAGCTTGGCCCATCGCATCCACGGCGGCGTGGGCCAGGAAGGCTTCGGGCGCGTGTCAACGGGTTCGCGCCACCAGGGTTGGGGAGGTGGCTCGACGGTCGCGCGTGAACGGCTGCGCCAATCTGCGGCGTCGCGCGCGTCGCCAATGCTGCCGAAGGCTGAAAAGCCACACCGGCGCGCCAACTTCCGCCGCTCCGGATCTGCCGAGACGATGGCAATGTCGAGCCTACGACGATCCGCTTCGCGCTGGAGGAGCTCGAAGTCGATGTCGCGCGCGAGGAATTCCAGATCCCAGTGCACGACGACTGCCACTCGTCCAGTGCCTGCGTATGCTAGGCGCCGCCGCAGTGAGGCGAGATTATCGCCGGATTCGAGTTCTATGACTGTGCAGGATCCGAGAGCCAATACCAGTTCCCAGTGAGAGTCAAGTCCCCAACTCTGCGCGATTTGGCCGGTGTGTGCGAGATAGGCGCAGCACGTCCTAGCTCTGACGCAGCATTTGGGCCAACAACGGGCGCGCCTGGCTCAGCGCATCATCCAACTGCCCGGCGGCTCGTCCCCCTGCCTGGGCCAGGGTCGGTCTGCCTCCACCGCCGCCTTTCACAACCCGAGCGATCCCTCGGACAAGCTGCACCGCGTCGGCGCCGCGGTCGACCATGTCAGGCGTGACCGCAGCAATCAGAAGGGGGCGCCCGTCCACGACGGTGCCCAGTACAACGACCCCAGATCCCAGCCGGTCGCGGGCCCAGTCGGTCATCTGTCGAAGGACTTCGACGCCCGGGGCGCTAACTCGCGCGCTCAGGAGCGAGACATCTCCAACGGATTGGGTCTGACCCATCAGGGACTCGAACCCCTGGCGAGCAGTCAGTTCCTCGAGGCGCTGTATCTCCTTGCGAGCCGACTGGAGCTCGTCGATCAACCCGAGTACCTTGCGGTCCACCTCATCGGGGGACGCGCCCAGGTAGGCGCCAGCGCGTCCTAGGACACCAAGCTGACGCAGCGCCAAGTCAACCGCCCACCGTCCGGTCACCGCCTCGATCCGCCGCGTCCCCGCCCCGATACTCTGTTCGGAAACGATGTGAAACAGGCCAATCTCAACTGTGGTCTGGACGTGGGTGCCTCCGCACAACTCCTGGCTGAAGGGCTCTCCAGGCCATCCGATTCGCAGAACGCGCACCTGATCGCCGTACTTTTCGCCGAACAGTGCGATGGCGCCCTCACTGAGCGCCTGCCGATAGTCGGACTCGCTCGCCAGGACGGGATAGTTGAGCAAGATCGCGTCGTTCACCGAGCGCGCGACGGTATCCAACTCGTCCTGAGTCAGCCTCGCAGGATGCGTGAAGTCGAACCGCAGCCGCTCCGGCCCGACCAGCGATCCAGCCTGCTGAACGTGCTCCCCAAGGCTGTAACGCAGTTCGCTCTGGAGCAGATGGGTGGCTGTGTGGTTGCGAGCGATGTCAAGTCGCCTCTCGTAGTCGACTAGAGCCCAGGCATCGTCGCCCACGCTGGGGTTTCCCTTCGTGACGATTCCGGAGTGTACAATCAGCCCCGGAACTCGCTGAGATACGTTCTGGACATCGATCTCCCAGACGGGTTCCTCCCGTGCCGGCGAGCGGCCTGATATCCGCCCAGTGTCGCCCACCTGCCCCCCCGACTCGACGTAGAAGCAGGTAGCGGACAGCACGACCTCGATCTCATCACCGCGAGCGGCTGAGCGGACCACGTCGCCGCCGCGAACAAGCGCAGCAATCGAGGTGGGCAGCTCTGTCGTGAGTTGCGGGTCGTGCACCACGCCCTCGCCGGGCAGCGCGTTCTGCGCTTTGAGCTGTGCGAGCAGAGAGCTGTAGGGGGCAAGCGCCGCCTGGTCAGCTACCTCGAACGTGCTGCCCAGTCTGGCTCGCCGACGCTGGGCCTCCAGAGCAATCCCATACCCGGCCTCATCGACGCTCAGTCCGCGCTCGGCGGCCACATCCCGCGTAATCTCCAGAGGCAGCCCGAAGGTGTCGTACAGGCGGAAGGCCACTTCACCTGGAATCGTGTGCTCGCCTCGGCCTGCAAGGTCAGCCAGCGCTTCCTCGAGGCGTGCGAGCCCAAGGTCAAGGGTCCGCAGGAACCGCGCCTCTTCCTGAGCAATGGTTGTGAGAATGAACTGCCGCCGGGAGTCGAGTTCGGGAAAGACGCCGGCCATCCCCTCGATTACGACGCTCGCCACGTCGGCCAGGAACGGGCCGGAAAGCCCCATAGTACGCCCGTACCGAGCAGCTCGCCGAAGGATCATGCGCAACACGTAGTTGCGCCCCTCGTTGCCCGGCAGGATGCCGTCGCCAATCAGGAAGGTGAGGGCTCGCCCGTGGTCCGCGATGACGCGGTAGGCGACGATGTGCTCACACATCTGCGCCTCGGTGTGGCCCGTGGCCTCGCGTATATGCTCCAAGATTGGCGTGAAGAGGTCCGTGTCGTAGTTCGACTGCACTCCCTGCAGCAGGGCGACAAGACGCTCGAAGCCTGCCCCGGTATCAACGTGCCTTGACGGCAGCGGATCGAGCGACCCAGTGCGCTGGCGGTTGTACTGGATGAACACCAGATTCCACAGCTCGACGTAGCGCCCGCAGTCGCCGTTCACCTGACATTGGTGGCCAGGTTCACTGGGACGGCCGCAGGCCTCAGCCCCGCGATCAATGTGTATCTCGCTGTTCGGACCACAGGGCCCGGTATCGGCCATCTCCCAGAAGTTGTCCTTGCGTCCGAAGAACAAGATGTGGTCCGGGTCAATACCAGTCTCCGAACGCCAATACCCTGCCGCCTCGTCGTCCGCCTCAAGCTCCCCGCGCTCGTCTCTGAAGACGGTGGCCCAGAGACGGTCCTTGGGCAGCCCCCACACACCTGTTAGGAGTTCCCAGGCCCACGCGATCGCTTCCTTCTTGTAGTAGTCACCGAAAGACCAGTTGCCCAGCATCTCGAAGAAGGTGTGATGAGTGCCGTCGTGCCCTACATCCTCCAGGTCATTATGCTTTCCAGAGACGCGCATGCACTTCTGCGTATCAGTCGCGCGCGTGTACGGCCTCGTACCCGCGCCGAGGAACACGTCCTTGAACTGATTCATCCCGGCATTGGTGAACAGCAGGGTCGGATCATCGAGGGGCACCAAGCTGGCGCTGGGCACGACCGTGTGGCCCCGTTCCGCGAAGAAGTCGAGGAAGCTCTGCCGTACCTCAGCGCTGGTCATTCGTCTCATCGTCGTTGGATAACCTCCACCCAAAAGACCCCAAAGCGCGTCATTCTAGCCGCGGCAGGCCATTCTGTCAAGTTGAGTCTCCTGAAGAGCGCCAAGAGGGCTGCCGCCACCTAGTCCGCGGGCGATGTCGACAAGCGTCACGGTGAGACCGAGGTACCGGGCCCGCCAGAAACAGAACTGAGGGGCCGGAAGCGCTGGGCATCAAGAACCGCGCCCGCGGCGTTGTCTCGCCGCGGGCGCACGGGGGATGAACGTGGACTGGGAAGCTCGGTCCCCAACGTGTCTAGAGGTTTCCTAGTGCGTCCTCCATGCGGGCAATCAGGAAATCGACCATCTTGTACGTGGAAACTAAAGGTATCTTGGTTAAGGCCGCAGGGGGACAGTCGGCCTTGTACGTGTGAGCACTCACGTCGATGCAGGCATCTGTGAGCTGGCGCGTGAAACTGATAGTCTTGTCTACCGAGCTGAAGAACACCGATGAAAGGTGCCTGCATCCCTCGATCTGTTCGATTGCACTTGGGTGCCTTGCAGCCATAGATCGGAGCTCGGCCTCATAGTAGTCGCCGACGTCTAGGATGTAGTCACCGTTGGCCTCTACGAAGGCAATTGTCACCAGGTAGGCAATTGAAGCCAGCTCCTCCTGTCCGTTGGTTACAATCGCACCAAACTGGTTGAGGCTGTCGTACTCGGACGTGGCCAGCAGTCTCGACGCGGGATACTCGCCACCGGGGAAACCCTTGCCAAGCGATACGAAGTCAGGCTGCAGCCCGTACTCCCGGAAGAGAAACAGATCGGGCGACCAGATGCACGACTGGATCTCGTCGGCCACGGTCGGGACGTCGTGCTCGCGGCACATCGCGTAGGCGCCTCTGAGGTAGTCTTCATCGAGTCTGATGGCTCCGTAGTTCATTAGGATGATTTCGTGGAAGAACGCGGCAACCTTGTATGGCGCGACATCGTACTCGGCAAGCGCTCTTTCGAAGTCCGCAATGTCGTTGATCCTGACAGGTCTCACAATTAGGCCGCCGACGTCCTCCAGGGCTTCGCCGAACCCGGGCCACATGCCTCGCATCACCTGGGTCAAGACGGTTGTGCCGTGGCCGTTGGCCTTCGTTCCTCCGGCGTGATCCGCGATCACCAGCACGACGGGCCTTCGGCCCTCGTACTTCGGTTCGGCGAAGAAGTCCTCAACGCGATAGAACCGCGCCAGCGCCATCTTGAGCGCTGCCTCCACAACGAGACTCCCGGTCTCGAGGTTGAGGACACGATTGAGCACGTGCGGCTGCGTCGATTGAGTCAGCTCCTGGAGACCCTGAGCGTCCCCCTTCGGGAGACCGTTTGCGGTCCTGATCAGCTCCCGTTCCAGGAGCCGCGTAACGTGCCCGCGTGTGCTGTTGTGAGTGGCGTTCAGAATGCCGAGCTTTCTGGCGTTGTCTATCAGACGGTAGCCAGGAAAGGTGTGGCCAAGGGAAGCATGATAGTGCTCGCTTTTCGACGCGAGGTAGGCACGCCCATCCTCACCGATCCTGACAAATCCGAGACCTGTCAGCGGAGCAGTAGCCGTATTAGTCGCCCTCACGAAAGAGGCCATTCCAGCCCCTGGGGAAGAGTCGGGCAAGCCGGCACATACCTTCTGACCAATGACGTCGACCAAGTCGTCCAGCCTTGCCTGATACGTGTCGGGGGCGAGGTCAACCTTTTCTGCGGCGATGGCTGCGAGGGCTGCCTTGTCTGCGCCCTCAGCGAAAGCCCTCGCCTCGCATACGGCGTCAGTGTAGGGTTTGCCCAGCAAGTCGCTAAGCGACAGCCGAGGGCTATTCATTGATGATCTGGTGTCATTCTCCACTCGTATTCTCCTATCGGTCTGGTATTGTCGCACCTCGCATGCCGGAGCACGGCGGCAAGGTAGCAGTCAGGTGTGCGCTTGCTACCCAGCCGCCAATAGTAGCGCATTACGCTGCGAGAGTCAACGAAGAAGCGCGCGCGGGCTGTGTTCTAGTCCTGGGGCGAACCTCAACCGCCCCGCACGGTCGACTGTCGAACTGGCGTGCATCTCAAGGACCGGCCGATGCAGGGTCACTGCGTGGCGGAAGATCACCGGGTCGCACTGACCATTGGCCCCAAGACTGAACTGCACCCGTGTGCGGGAAGATGAATCCTGCTATCCCTGGGGAGCCCGCATGCCCGAGCGCGCGAGCTACAGCGA
>JAUVSX010000248.1 GCA_030596915.1 Chloroflexota bacterium
GGATCAGCTCGCCCGCGCGGGCTGCGACAACTGTGGCGCCCAGCAGGGAGCCATCGTCCTTGTGGACCAGCTTGAGGAAGCCGGCCGTGTCCCCCTCAGCCCGCGCTCGATCCACCTGTCGCATCGGCCATTCACAGGTCATCACCTGGTCGCCAAGCGCACCCCGCGCCTGCTCCTCAGTCAGGCCAACGTGGGCGACCTCGGGGTCGGTGAAGGAGGTCCAGGGAACATGGTCGGCGATGCCCTTGGATGCCCCAGGCAGCAGGGCGTTACGCACGGCCATGAACGCCTGCCACCCAGCGTAGTGCGTATACTGGTGGCTGCCAAGACAGTCTCCGGCGGCGTATATGTGATGCTGGCTGGTGCGCAAGTGATCGTCGACCTGGATACCTCTGGCGCTATGGGCCACGCCCGCTCTTTCCAGATCGAGACCTCCCACGTTGGGGCGGCGTCCGGCGGCTAGCAGCAGCACGTCGCCGACCAGTTCGTCGCCGCCAGCGGACAGGTGGATGCCGGCGGCATCCTGCCATGCGCGCTTGGCGCGGGCCTTGTAGCGCACGTCGATGCCTTCAGTCGCGAACACCTCGCCTATCACGCGCGATGCATCCGGTTCGTCGCGGGGCAGTACCCGGTCTCGGCTGGCCACCAGCGTCACCTTGGCGCCCAGCCGCCGGAAGGCCTGGGCCATCTCGCAGCCGATCGGTCCGGCTCCGACCACCAGCAGGTGCTGTGGCATAGCCTCCAGGTCCCAGATGGTCTCGTAGGTCAAGTAGGCCACGCTCTCCAGGCCGTAGATCCGCGGGATGAACGGGTGGGCTCCGGACGCGATCAAGACGTGGCGTGCAGTCAGCGTGTTCTGGCCGACAGCCAGGGTATGGGGATCCAGAAAGCGGGCAGCGTCCAGGAAGACGTCGATGCCCTCGGCGCGCAGTACATCGGGTGCTTCTTCCTGGTATACCTCCCTGACGACGGCCTTCACGTGGGCCATCACGGACTTGAGATCCGTTTCCGTCTCGGCAGGCGTCAGCCCGTACCGATCGGCGGTGCGCATCTGGTGAGCCACCTTGGCTGCCTTCAGCAGCGTCTTGCTGGGCACACACCCGGTCCAGGTGCAGTCACCGCCGATGCGGTGCCTCTCAACCAGTGCAACGCGGACGCCCAGTTGGATGGCGAACCCAGCCGCCGTCAGGCCGGCGGAGCCGGCGCCGACGACCACGAGATCGTATGGTTCATTCATCGTTACTCCTGTTCTCATCTGACCGTCGATGGTCTGGCGCCGCCGCTCCGTTGGACCGCGCCGCTCCGTTGGACCGCGCCGCGAGGGGCCTCAGGGGGCGGAGCGGACCACCTCGAAATCCGTGCCCGACCGACCCGTCAGGTCCATCTGTACCTCGCGCTTGCCATACCCATTAGCTAGATCATGTGCTCGCACGCGGACCCGGTCCACGCTGGGGGGGGGATGACAATACCGCTCTGTTTGGGGGTGAAGGGTTGCACGTCCTCGTGTGGGTGGAGCAGCAGCCGAGCGAGCGGGCTGTCTGGATCGGATTTCAGCACAGTGCCGTCGGGGGTCACCACGTCCCACCCGTCGGCGTAGTCCTCCCATCCGGTATCGGAATGGCGCAACGGTGACGTGAAAAGCCCAGGTGCCGTCGGGGCCGTCCACCGCCCGCACGGGCACCACGTCGGCGTCAGCTTCTGTTCCGGGGGTTGGCGTGGTCGCCGGCCCAAGGGGCGTGCTTGTGGCGATTGGACAGGTGGCGAGAAGGGGCAATCTCACGGCGGGCGCCCACACGAGTACGGCGCGCGTCAAGTCACGCTCTCTTCCCGCTGATCCGCCTGAGAACGTTCATCAGTTGCTCTACGGGCGGTCGGTCGGTTGGATCCTCGCTGCGGTAGGCTAGGCGGACGATGCCTTCCGCGTCCACGATGAAATCGCCGCCCATCTGAACCGAGTTCCCCTTGATGCCGCGCCACTTGCGACCGGCGCGCATGAGATGGACATAACTCCGTACCATTTTCAGACTCCACGATCTCAAGAGCGAACTCTCGAGCCCGTAGGTGCGATAGACTTGCCGCTCACGGTCGAGCAGCAGGCGAAACGGCGCGCACACCTCCTTGATCCAGCGGCGGGCGTAGCCTTGAGAACTGAAGGACACGAGCAAGACTTCTGTCTCGAGTTCCTCCAACTCGTCTGTGTGCTGGCACAACTGTGCCACGTGCTCTCTTCAGTGGAGTCAGCCCAGATGGCGCAAGAAGATGAGCAGCACGTTGTGGCCGCCAGTCAGCACCTCGCTCAACGAGACGGATTGTCCGTCGGCCGAGGGCAGTGTGAAATCTGGTGCCTTGTCGCTTTCCTTGAACAGTGTTCCCTCCATTCACGTCAACGAACCACAGCCGGTGATCGCGGGGGACGACACGCATCGCCGCGACTGAGGGCCCGGGCTCACGCCTCAACGGCCTGGGCCCAGCGGCGCCCTTACAGCGAGACGCGCAGGTCAGTCACCATACCAGTGACTTGGATGTCAGTGGAGGATGCGCGACCGCATCATACCGCTATTGTGGGCGCTCGTCCAGCGTCGCTTCGACCCGCTGCTCTTGCCCATCGCGAACGAAGATCACCTCGACGGTGTCGCCCACCTGCTTCTCAGCCTCCAGATAGACGGTAAGCTGTTGAATGTTCAGCACCGGCTGACCGTCAAGGCCGATAATGATATCTCCTCCGGTAGGAAGGTAGGCTTCGCCAACTCGCACGAACTCGCTCCCTCCCCTGATCCCCGCTCGGTAGGCTGGACCGTCGAGTTCCACCTCGACGACCAACAGCCCGAAGTTCGGTGCTATCTCCGCCCCGGCCTGGCGCAGTACAGCCGCTCGGACGGGCGTCAGGTCCAACGTCATCACACCCAGCGTCGGGTGCGGGTATCGACCTTGCGCGATGAGGTAAGGTGTCACACGGCGCACCGTGTTGACTGGGACGGCGAAACCGATGCCGGCCGAGGCGCGGCTGGGACTGATGATCTGCGAGTTGACGCCGATCACCCGTCCTTGCAGGTCGAGCAACGGCCCGCCGGAGTTTCCAGGATTAACGGCCGCGTCGGTCTGGACGGCTTCGCCGATGAAGCGCCCGTCGGGACTCTGAATGACTCGGCCCACGGCGCTGACCACGCCCACCGTCAGGGTACCTCTCTGGCCAAAAGGGTTGCCGATAGCGAGGACGAATTGCCCCACCCGCAGATTATCCGAGTCGCCGAGGGGGATGGGCTGGGGCAAATCATCGGCCTCGATGCGGATCACTGCCAGGTCGTTGGACGGATCGATACCGGTGACCTCGGCTGGGAAGACCCTCCCATCAGCCAGCGACACGATCAGTTCTTCCGCGTTTCCGATCACGTGGAAGTTGGTCAAGATGTGCCCCTCCGTGTCGAAGAGAAAACCGGACCCACTGCCCTCTTGCGGGATAGGACGCATCATAAGGTCTTCGATGAAGAACCTGCTGGTGATGTTGACGACCGACGGGCCGACCGATTCGTAGACCGCCATCACCTGCTGCTCCAGCGCGCTGACCGACTCGTCAACCGCTGGAGGTGCCGTTGGCGCTGGCGCAAGGGTGCGAGTGGGAGTTTCGACCGGCGCCACAATACTTGCTGGCAGACGACACCCCAGCGTTGCGCTAAGCAACGCCAGGACCGCAAGACCAACGGAGAGCTTCATTCTACGCATAGCGGATTCCCTCCAGCAGAGCGTACCGCCGGTACCCGAACCGCCTTGTTGCCCGTACCCATCGGTTTAGGTTCGCGCCCGCGACTTGGCCGGTACCAAGCTATCGGTCCAGGCGCCCAGCGGACCGCCGGATGCGCCCTCCTCCCAATTCTAGCACAATCTGAGATAGATGCTGGCCGGCCTATGAACGACTGCAGCGCGCTATTCCCCTTCGTACCATCGGCTGTTCGGGCAGAAGTCACGCCAGGCTTCTGGGAAAGCAGGGATGTAGGGCACAGTGCGCAGGATCTGCCGCGTCAGGGGGCCATCCACGGCCACACCGCGGTCCATCTGCCAGGTGCTGCCAGTCTCCTGGTCTTGCACAACGCCGTCACGCTCAACAAAGGTCAGCACACGTGCGTCGTCGCCCGCCTGCCGCAGGGCGACGAAGACGGCGCGCGTATCGGGATTCACGACGACGACCACCGGGTACGGACCTACGGTGTCGTTGATGACGCGCGTCTGAGCGGCCAGATCGTACGGAAATGCGGTGGCGGAATCCCCCAGGGAGACTCCGATCACGTACCCATCGAAGAATCCCTCCCGGCGAAGGCGCCCTCCTTCTACCTTGAGCGCCAGCGTGTCTGGGTGTGCTTGCCGCCAGGTCCTCCAGGGCACAAGTTGGCTGGGAATCAGCTCCAGCTCGGTGCCCTTCAGTGACCCGGCAATGGCCCGGCCCCACGGCTGCGACCATACGCTATTCGTCTGGTGATCCCACCACGTCATCGCGTTCATAAACAGCCCGCCCTGATTGCCGAAGACGAATGTTTCCCCATTCACCCGCCGGTCATGCACGAGACCGGTGTAGCAGAGCGGTCAGAAGGTGACGAGAATCGGGATGCCGCCCAGTTCATCATTGACCATCTCGCGGATGTTGAGCGTGCCAATGGGGTAGGCTTTGGCCTCGCCCTCAATGACAACGCCCATCACCAGCTCGTCATCGTCGTAGTCAGCCTCGCCAGCGGGGACGAATTTCGGGTCATATATGGGCCGGATGTCGTCAGGGCCTAGTAGCTGGGACCAGGTGTACTCGGGCATTTCCGTCGCCTGGTCGGTCGGTCCGGGAACGGCAGTGACTTCGGCAGCACCGTTCGGAACCTCGGTAGCGACGGGCGTTGGCGCCGCCGTCTCCCGTGTGGCCTCCGGTCGACTCGTATTCGTCGCCGTGGCCGGATAGGTGGGAGCTCGCCCGCAGCCTGCGATCAGCAGGGCCAGGACAGCCCATGTGACTGCAGCTACGTGTCTCTTGCTCAATCTAGGTTCCTCTTCCTCTCGACTGCGATGGTGTGGGGCCGGCTCTAGTCTGCCCGCCTGCGTACGTGTGCCCAGGGAGCAATGTGGGCCAGCCTGGTGCTGCTTGTGTATCGATCCAGTGCGTCGATCAAGCTCGTGTCCACCCTCCACACAGACAGACCGGCCCCAGCCGCGGCTGTCCGCGGCCGGGGCCGGCGCCGTCGCCATCAGCGTCACTCTTGGCCAAAGGCGCCCTGAGTGGCTTGGCGATAGAACATCACCAGCATACCGGCCTGCATACGCAGCGCGCCGATTATGACGGTCAGCGCGAGCGTTATCGCAGTGAACATGAACGCCATACCAAGCATAGGCAGTGGGGCTATCCACTTGCCGAAGCTCATCACAACTCCGAGCTGTGAGAGCAGCTCA
>JAUVSX010000064.1 GCA_030596915.1 Chloroflexota bacterium
ACGGATCCTCTAGCCTCAGTCGGTACGAACTGATCACGATCTTCGCTGAGGAGAGGCGCGGGGATCAGATCTGGTACCTGGTGGGGCCCGATAGGTGGGTCGAGCAGACCTACACATCGCGCGTGGACGTCGATCCGCCGCCCGAGGGGATTGGACCGGGTGACAAGTGGATTGAAGTGGATCTGTTCGAGCAGACCATCGCGGCCTACGAGGGCACGCAGATGCAGTATGCCTCCTTGATCTCGAGCGGGCGGACCGCCGACGCCACCCCGCCTGGTCTGTACCGCTTGTGGGGCAAGATCCGCGAGGGGAAGATGAGCAACCCCGATGTGGAGGACGGGGACCCCGCCTTCTACTACATCGAGGACGTGCCGTGGAGCATGTACTTTCACGAGAGCTATTCGCTGCACGCATCCTTCTGGCACGAGGCGTACGGCTTCCGGCGCAGTCATGGCTGTGTCAACCTATCCCCTGCGGACGCACGCTGGTTCTTCAACTGGACCAATCCGCCTGTCCCCGAGGGTGAGGAGGAGTGGCTCGTGCTCGAGGGCATGCCGAACACCTGGGTCTGGGTGCACGTTCGGTCGCCGTTTGACGATCCAGCACCACCCGCGGCGCCTGCACCGTGACGCCGAGTGAAGCGCAGCCGCCGTCAGCGACCAGACGTGGCATGAGAGACTGGATGCACCGCGCGTACCGATGAGATCATTCACCCAACGACACCTCACCCTGCTGCTCTCCCTTCTCATCTGTGCGGGGCTCGGCTTTATGCTTTTCATGGCCTGCAGCAGCCTGCGTTACAATCCAACTGTGACCCCTACGCCAACTCGTACCGCCGTCCCGACCCTGACGCCAACGCCGACACTCACCCCCACACCTGCCTGGCCTGTGAGCATCTTCGTCCCGTTTGGGCTGCCCGCACCGGCGGCCGATGCACTGCACGCCACGATCGGAGAGCATCCTGACCTTTTCGCGCTGTCGCCGTCGGCGGAAGCGGCTGAGGTACGTGTCGTCTTCAGTGCGGATGGCGATGCTGTCCCAATTGCGGAGTGGGTCTTCGCTGTCGTCGTTCCGTTCCCCACGATCACCGATGAGGTGTCGTGGGCGGATGTGGTCAGCACCTGGACGGGCACGCCCGCCGGGCCATTTGGCGATCGACCGGTTCTGCTAACACGCGAGACCGCTGCCACGCTGGTCGCCGTGATCGGCGACCCCGCGCCCGCCGCGATCGAGCTCGTCCCGGCGGATGAGCTCCTCGATCGTGCCTGGGAGACGCGTCCATCGTGGGCGATCATACCGTTCGATGATCTCGAGCCGCGTTGGAAGCCACTGACCATCGACGGGCTGTCGGTGCTCGACAAGGAGCTGGACACGAGCGCTTATCCGTTGACGGTCCCCGTGTTCATCACCGGTCTGGAGCGAGGGGTCGTCAGGTTGCAGGACGCCATCGACGGCTTCTATGCGAACCGAGACGCGGCGAAGATAAGCACGGTGATTATGACAGGCGTGACAGCGCTGACCCGCGCCACGGCTGTCAGAATGGATCGCCATGGCCCGACATACCCGGCTCAGGACATCCGTCCCTGGCTCGTCGATGCAGACATCACGCACATCAGCAACGAGGTTTCATTCGCCACCAGTTGCCCACCAGCCAGTGACGAGCGAACGATGGTCTTCTGCTCTGACCCAAGCTACATCGAGCTCTTCGAAGACCTGGACATCGACGTGATCGAACTCACGGGCAACCACTTGCGCGACTGGGGCGCTGCAGCTATGGAGTTCACGCTCGGCTTGTTCGACGACCGTAGCATACCCTACTTCGGCGGCGGACGGAACCTGGCGGAGGCACAGGCGCCGCTGACGATGACCGCCGGCGCCAATACGTTCGGGTTCGTGGGTTGCAGCCCGCCTCCCTCCAACCCGGCTGGTGAGGACCGCCCTGGGGCTGCACCTTGTGACTTCGACCTGTTGAGCAAACAGATCGGCCAGATGCGCGAGCAGGGCATCATCCCTATCGTCACCCTACAGTACTGGGAATACTACCAATACGAGCCCACCGTGCAGCAGCGAGCCGACTTCCGGGCGCTGGCCGAGGCAGGCGCAGCGATCGTCAGCGGCAGTCAGGCCCACCAGCCGCAGGGTTTCGACTTCCACGCCGGTGCGTTCATACACTACGGTCTGGGCAACCTGTTCTTCGACCAGATGTGGTCCTTGGAGACGCGTCAGGAATTCATCGATCGCCACGTCTTCTACGACGGCCGCCATATCAGCACGGAGCTTCTGACGGCGATACTGGAGGACTACTCTCGTCCACGCCCGATGACGCCCGATGAGCGCAAAGTGTTGTTGGACGCGGCATTCGCCGCCAGCCAGTGGTAGCGGCACCGCAAGAGAGATCAGACGGACTGCGTGTGGACTATGCCTGACAACGATTCTCCATACGAGCAGGTGCGCCAGGGCGCCTCGGATGCGCGCCCTCCCTCCCCAATGGAATTCGGGTCGATGCCGCTCGACCCCGTGTACGCCTGGTCCATCGTGCTGGAGCCAGTGGAGACCCTCATCAACCACACTTCAGACTTCATTGAGCAGTTGGCCAGAGAGACATACGAACGCGGCGCCGAGTTCGATGACAGGGAATTGGAGGAGCGCTTCCTTTCGTTCTTCGACCGGCTGGTGCAGGAGGGGACGCTCACCCGCCTCCCCGACGCCGACCCCTCAATGGGCCGGCTGATCCTGGGTCCGCGGCGCTGGCTGCGTGCCCAACGCATACGCATCAACCGACTCGTGTCCTACTGGCAGGGGCGCCGCGACCCTGACGAGGTCACCGCGTCTTGACAAGTCGGACCAAACATGGTATCCTCTCGCGCGTTACGTGAGCCTGGGGAACGGGTCACCGGCTACGGCCGGACCCTCTCGTCCAGAGCTGCAAGCATGTTGAGAAGGGGGTAATGTCGAGGTGGAAGAGAATGGTCGCGTCTTAGGGACCGTCCAGTGGTTCAGCCGGGTGAAGGGTTACGGGTTCATCCGTCCCGACGGAGACGAGGAGGATGTGTTCATTCACTACTCCCTGATCCGGGGCGAGGGATACCGCAACCTGAACCGAGGCCAGCGGGTGGAGTTCACGATGGAGGACACCCCCAAGGGCCCTCAGGCGGTGGATGTGCTCGGTCTTGAGACGGAGATGGATCTGGAATCGGAAGTGGACGTAGTTGGGTTCGAGGCGGAACCCGAGCTTAGTCTGGGGGAAGTTGAGCTCGAGTCGGAAGTCGACGTAGTTGAGTTCGAGGCAGAACCCGAGCTTAGTCTGGGGGAAGTTGAGCTGTAGGCACCTGCTGGTAGCACAGACTCGCGAGATCTCCCAAGCCCCGGGCGCCTGAAGCCTCGGGGCTCTTTTCTCACAAGGCCCCAACGGACCAACGTGTACAGGAATACCGACCGCCAGCGCCCTGCTTTCCCGCGGGCGCCTGCACGCTGACACCAACGGACAACACCGACAGATGACTGGCAGAGAAGACCGGCTAGTTCGGATAGCTCAACCGCGAGAGACGGCCCAGATAAGCCTGCCTGACGGCCGTACGCTCGAGGCTCCCCTGGGGCCGCCTCTTGAGACGTACCTTAGGGCAGCTCTTGGCGACGAGGAGGTGCCGGTCATCGCCGCCCTCGTTGACGGGGAGCTGCGCGAACTGACGTTCCCGGTACACTCGGACGCGCAAGTCGAGCCGCTGGCGCTTTCGACCTCGGACGGCGTGCGCATCTACCGGCGTTCGCTGGCCTTCCTGCTGGTGACCGTCGTCCGCGAGATCTTCCCCCAGGCCGAGGTGTTCATCGATCACACGATGCCCTTTGGTGGCTATTTCTGCCGCGTTCTGGGGCGGGAGCCATTCAGCGCGACGGAGCTGGCGCAGGTCGAAACCCGTATGCGAGAGATCGTGGCCGCCGACGCTCCCATCGAGCGGACGCGAGTTCCGCTGGACGAGGCCATCAGGATGTTCCGCGATCGGGGAGAGAAGGAGAAGGCTGGGTTGCTGTCCACCCGGAGGCGGGACCAGCTCTCCCTGTATCGCTTGCTGGGGAATCGAGACTACTTTCACGGCTATATGGTGGCGTCGACCGGCTACCTGCGCTACTTCGCCCTGGACGCTTGGGGGCCAGGATTCGTACTGCGGTATCCCCGCCGTAGTAATCCCACCAAGCTGCAGCCGGTCCAGGACTTTCCCCAACTGACCTCAGTCTTCCGCCAGTACGGCGAGTGGCTACGCGTCCTTGGCGTCAGTTGGGTTAGCGGGCTGAACGAAGCCATCTCCTCCAGTCGCATCCGGGAGATCATCCTCGTTTCCGAGGCGCTACACGAGGAGCGCATTGCGCGCATTGCCAGCCAGATCCGAAGCGAGCGCGGACGGACACGGCTGGTCCTCATCGCCGGGCCGTCCGCCTCTGGCAAGACGACCTTCGCCAAGCGCTTGGCGATTCAGTTGCTCGCCCACGGCATCCACCCGTTCCCTCTGGAGCTGGACAACTATTTCGTCGAGCGAGACAAGACGCCTCGAGACGCCGCCGGCGATTACGATTTCGAGGCCTTCGAGGCCCTGGACGTGCCACTGCTCAACCGTCACCTGTTGGCCCTAATGCGCGGCGAGCCAGTGCAGGTTCCCCGCTTCAATTTCAAGACGGGCAAACGGGAGCAGGGCGACACCATTCGCCTTCGTCCCGACCACGTAGTTCTTGTAGAGGGCATCCATGGCCTGAACCCACTGCTGGGTGATTCTCTGCCTGGTGAGCGCACGTTCCGCATCTTCGTGTCGGCGCTGACCCAGCTCAACATCGATCGCCACAACAGGGTGCCGACGACGGATACTCGCCTGATCCGCCGCATCATCCGCGATGCCACCTACCGCGGCTACACGGCCTAGCAGACGTTGGAACGCTGGGAGAGCGTGCGCAGGGGTGAGAAACGGCACATCTTCCCCTATCAGGAGCACGCCGATGTGATGTTCAACTCGGCGCTCGCCTACGAGCTGGCTGTGCTCAAGCCGCTTGTCGAGCCGCTCCTGCTACAGGTCGATCCCCGCAGCCCCCGGAGGGTGGAGGTGAAGCGGTTGCTCGCATTCCTGCGGTGGTTCGAGGCTGGAGGCCCCGATCTCGTCCCCGACAACTCCATCCTGCGCGAGTTCATCGGCGGGTCCACCTTGCACGACTACACGCCATATCACGTGTCCGATGGCGCAGGACACTAGAGACCCGCACAATTCTCGGCTACTCAGGCGGATAGCCGACATCAGAATCGAGCGCAGGGATCTCTACGCGCTCCGTGGCGTCACTGATAGATCACGTACGCAGGCGGTGGCTGCATGGCCAGTACTTCAACTTCCGTCATGACCGGCGTGTCATATCGGTAGAAAACCTTAAACCCCCCGTACTCGAAGCCACCTTCGCCGCGGTACTGGACATAGTCCCCGACCTTGGCGCCTGGACCGCCGAACCCGTCCGCATCCCACACCAGGTCCACCAGCGGGTAGTCCTGGATGACGTGCTTGTTCCATATCATGCGATCGTCGAACTGGTGGATGACAAGGATCTTCGGCTCCCCAGTCTGCTCGGCGACTCCAGAGAGCCACGACTGCACGTAGTTGATGCCCTCCCCTGTCATATGGCCCAGATTCGTGCCTGGAATCTCGCCGTCCCACGATATGAACTCAGGATCCACCGCCAGATGGACACCGGGCAGCCTCAGCAGCGGCTCAATCAGACTGAGTTCGACGCCCAGGTCTCCTCGGCCAATCTGAAGGTCCAACACTGACACGCCCCCTACAGAAGCGACGGCATCAATCCAGACTCGGACGCTCTCGTGATCAATGCGGTGGCTGTAGTCCCCATCCGGGCCAGGATTGGCATCGGCCACCGTCGTGATAATGTGGAAAGCTGGTATGGTCTCCACACAGGGGTCCAGGTCCCGGTATGGCTGCACCTGCTCGAATAGCAGGGTCAGCGTCGTTGGTATGTCGTACCGGCCGAGAATCCCCAGACCCGGTCCTGTCGTACCGTAGAAGGCGATTATGCGCCTCCCACGGATGGCCGATTGCGGCGGCACGGGCTGCGAGCAGTCGCCGACCGTGTAGCCTCCACCGCCTTCGGGGGTCTCAGTTGTGAGAGCTGGAGAGAGAGGCTCGGTGGGCTCCGGCAGTGGCGTATCGGGTGGCGGCGGGACGGGCGTGTCCGTCGGCGCCGGCGTGGGGGTGGGTGTGGGCGTCGGCGTGGGAGATGGCGTGGGCGTATCGGTGGGCTCAGGAGTCGGCGTGCTGGTGGGCCTTGGCGTCCGGGTAGGAGTCGGCGTGGGGGATACGTCTGAAGGCGAGCCGCAGGCGCCCGGGGCAATAGCCAGTAGCGAGACGATCACGAGGCCGGCAACTAGCCTATGGCTACGAAGCAATGACATAATGGGGGTCCTCTTCGTCTCGGATGCTGCTCCAGCCAATGGCAATGCCTAGGAACTCCGCGGTTGGATCCAGCAACAGGTCGTAGGCGTCCGTCGCCTGGGAGAACTTGAACTCGTGCGTCACCAGCTCCTCGACTTTCAAGTGCCCACTCTCGATTAGCTCCAGAGACCTCTCGAGTCGTCGGCGGGTGCGCGAGTTCGGGCAGTAGGTGGTGATCTCCTTCGTTCTGAGCCAGTGCCAGTCCAGCGAACTCTCCTCCGGCGGGTAGTAGCCGTTGAGAATCAACTGTCCTCCCCTCCTGAGCAACTCAATCCCTATGCGGATCGTCCTGTTGGTGCTGGCCGTCTCCAGGACGATGTCAACGCCTTTGGGGTACCTCGCGGCGATGAAAGCCACCAGACCCCCGTCGGCGTTGTTGTAGACCTCATCCGCGCTGTAGCGAGCCGCCATCGCCAGGCGGGACTCGCGCAAATCGCAAAGGATCACGTGCGCCCCACGGTGGCGCAGCACCTGGCCGGCGTACTGACCGACGAGGCCGGCGCCGATGACTACCGCGACGTCGCCCTGGCCAACGCGCGGCTTGCTGGCCCCGTTGAACCCCACCTGCGCCAGCAGCAATGACGACGCCGCGCGCGCGGAGACCGTCTCAGGGAGCTTGATCAGTTCCCGATGGTCGGCGACGTGGAATCCAACGTGCCCTCCCCACCAGGACCCGCACCAGTCAGCGGGTGGTCGGCAATTGCGGCTGAAGACTCTGTCACCAGGCCGGACGCTGTCGACCGCCCCTCCCACTGTCCGAACAGTCCCCGCGGCCTGGTATCCCGGCACGTGGGGAAAGGCCGTCAAGTCGGGCTGCCCCGGAACGTGCAGGCGATCGGTCAGAACCCAACGCTCAGTTCCGGGGCTGATAGACGAGACCTCGATCTCGACGAGGACATCGGTGTCAGTCAGCGGAGGTAGCGGGACCTCCTCGGCTGCCACCTCGCGTGGCGCGTTGAAGACGATGGCTTGAGCGCTTCTCACCCGAGTGACGGCTCTCTGATGCGTGAGCGCGGGGTCATCAGCGGGAGAAGGCGCGGAATGGATTGTCGTGGGTGAGCTTGTGGATCGTCGCCTCGTCCACGCCCGCTGCCGTCAGCTCCGGTACGAACTCCTCGCTGATGTAAGTGAAGGGCCGGGGTGTGCCTCCACCGGGCTGGGCCGGGTCATACCAACCCCGGTCGTGGCTCAACAGCACCTGGTCGCCAAGGCCGGCGTCGAGCAGGCGCACGATGCGGTCCACGTACGTGCGGTCCCCTCCGCTTCCGATCCCGTCGTACTCGACCCACGCGCCCCGACGAGCCATCTCCAGATGGAGCTCGAAGTCGGGCTCTGCCTGCGTGTGGATCCAGATGAAACGATCCGGCGTGTAGCCCGCCTCCTCCAGGATGTCGAGCTGATCGCGGACCACGCGCCCTCGAATGGTGTGACTTCCGATGACGGCGTTCGTAGCCGCCCCTGCCCCGGCAGCGGCTCGCAGGATCTTCGTCTCAGTCTCGGTTATGCCAGCGTCGCCTGCGCTGAGTTTGATCCAGCCGGCCTGAACGCCGGTCTCCTCGATCTGGCCCTCAAGCTCACCGGTCATCCACTCCCGCAGTTCCTCTTCACTGGCGGCGTGCGCCCAATCCGGCACCCAAGGCTCGCGGTAGATGCCCGTCGGCGCCACGAGCGGGAAATCGGTCGCCTCGGAGACCGCCTTCAGGATGTCCACGCGCCGGCCCACGCCTACCGCGCTGCACTCAACGATGGCCGTGACGCCGGCCTCCTGAGCCTTGGCAATCTCCGGCGCCATCAGGTCGATGACATCAGCCGTCTCGGCCTCAGCGTAGCCGGGCTGATCCCAGGTGCGCAGATCGACGAAGATGTGCTCGTGCGCCAGAATCATGCCTAGCTCGTCAGCGCCCTTCGGACCGAGGGGGGTAATCAGCTGTGCCACTGCGTTGCCCTCCTTATCCTCTTCGTCCGCATCACGGCGACACCCAGATAGGCCGCCGATGGCCAACGCCGTTGCCGTGATGGCTCCGCCTGACACGACCAGAAAACGACGTCGATCCATCCTGAACTCCGTGTCCACCCCAGTCTCCCACCCAGAGGATAGCACAATTTGACATGTCAGACAATGCACGGTAGGATGCAATGGTTTGCGCGCGGCAACCCGCGCCAGGAATACGAAGCAGGAGTGGCAGCCCTTATGCCCACGTCTCCCAAGGCCCCCGACGAAGTCACCTCTGATGTGCCTGAGCGAGTGATGGTCATCGGCGCTCACCCGGACGACCCCGAGTTCGGTTGCGCCGGCACCGTGATGAAATGGTCCCAGGCCGGCAGGCGGATCCAGTACGTCTTGCTCACCAGCGGCGATAAGGGGAGTCATGACCCTGACCTGCGTCCTGGACAGCTTGCCGCGCAGCGCGAGGAGGAGCAACGGGCCGCAGCCACGGACCTGGGCGTGGAGCGGGTCATCTTTCTGCGTCACCCCGACGGGCTGCTCCAGAACACGCTCGAGCTGCGAAGGCAGTTGGCAGACCTCATCCGCCACGACAAGCCACACATCGTGATGACCATCGATCCGTGGCGCCACTACCAGCTTCACCCCGACCATCGTGCGGCCGGGCAGGCTGCCCTCGACGCGATCTACGCCGCTCGCGAGTGGTACATCTTCCCAGAGCAACTGGTGGGCGATGTGGAACCGTGGCGCGTCAAAGAGGTGTACCTCTTCTGGACCGGCGAACCGGACTACTGGGAGGATATCACCTGCTGCATGGAAGCGCGCATCTCAGCGCTGACACGCCACGCGAGCCAGGTGGGCCTCCGGATGGAGAAGCTGTCCGAGCGCGTCTACGAGAGGGCGCGCGAGGTGGGAGAGAAGGCCGGCTGCGACTGCGCGGAGGGCTTCAAGCGGCTCGTGTTCTAGACGTAGCTCTAAGCCATCGCCCCGATGGCCGCTTTCGGGAAGCTGTGGCACCTCGGTCAGCGGCTGGCCCTCCAGGTACTCCATCACAAAGTAATACCAGCCACTCTCCTGACCCACATCGTAGATGGTTACGATGTTGGGGTGCTTGAGCCGCGCGACAGCCTGGGCCTCGCGCAGGAAGCGCTCGACGAACTCGCGGTCCCATACCAGATGAGGCGCCAGTACCTTCACGGCCACAGGGCGATCCAGAGTGGGATCATAGGCCCGATAGACGGTTCCCATACCGCCGCGCCCGAGCTCGGCCCGCACCTCGTACTTCCCTAACCTGGTACCCGCCAGACTGCCCGTCTCCATCCGGTCCCCTTTGTGCTCGAAGCCGCGAGGCAAGCGTTTCCCCGCGATCATAGCCAAGTCCCCGATCAGCGCGAATACCGCAGAACTCACCGGAAGTGGCTGTCGGGGCGTGGGGTGTCGCTGACTCGCTGACTCGCTCCCGTTCGCCAACCACCCCGTTCCGGTGTAAAATCTGCCCAATGCCCACGCCTGTCACGCACATCGCTCTGGCCGAGAGAATCCTCCGAGAAGAGACGCTCTCCGCTCACACGCGGCACTTCCTGAACCAGCACCGGGGGGCGTTTCTGCTGGGAAGTACCGCGCCGGACGTTCAGACAATCAGCGGTCAGACGCGCGAGGAGACGCACTTCTACACGCTACCCCACGGCCCGCTGCCAGATGGGGAAACGCACCGGCCAGCTCACGAGAAACTCCTCGAAGCTCACCCGGCCCTGGCCAGACCAGCGGCGCTCCCGCCGGCGCAGGTCGCCTTTATCGCCGGCTACCTCGCCCACATCCTCGTTGATGAGCTGTGGCTGTACGACATCTTCCTCCCTTATTACCGGCAGGGGACCACGCCGTGGCCCGAGCGGTCTTTCCAGCACAACGTGTTACGCACATGGCTGGATCGCCAGGATCACCGGCGACTCAACGGCACGGTTGCGTCGTCGCTGCAA
>JAUVSX010000109.1 GCA_030596915.1 Chloroflexota bacterium
CATCGGCCATCGATCTGGCGCCCGGCGAGACGGTCACGTGCACGTTCACGGACACCCCCCGGGCCGCGCCGCCGCTCGTTCTGACGAGGGAGGTCTCAGCCGACACCGTATTCTGGTCCGACCACATCACCGTCGTTGTGGGAACCGATGTGCACTACCGGTTCACGGTCGAGAACACCGGCAATGTCCCGTTGACGGGCACAGCGATCACCGATCCCAGTGTGAACGCATCCGGCTGCACGTTCGCGGATCCCCTGCCCGCTGGTCAGACGACTACATGCACCGTCGGCCCCATCAGCGCGCTCGAAGGACTGCACACGAACACGGCCCACGCGAGCGCTGGCTATGGCGGGCAGACGTACCACTCGAGTGATAGCAGCGCCTCCTACTTCGCTGCCGCACCCTCACTCACGCTGACCAAGATGGCTGATAGGGACATCCTCCGGCTAGGAGAGACGGTCCCCCTCACCATCCGTAACACGAAAACGGGGAACACGACGATCAGGAGCTTGACGATCACCGACACCTACGATTCGTGTATGGTCATGACCTCGGCTGACCCGGAGCCGGCATATGCAGGGTTGAGGGTCTTCCTGCCACTCGTGCTCGGGGAGGCTGGGACCGCTCCCCGGTCGGGCCAGAAGGAAGTCGCACCCACAACGACTTGGCTTGCGCCTGTGGTGTGGCATATCTCCGACCCGCTATCCCCGGGGGCCAGCACTGTGATCACGGTCGGCTTCCACGCTGAGAGCCCGGACCCTGCCTGCGCCAATCGGGTCGAGGTGACCGCCGAGGATGAGCACGGCCACCCGGTCGGTCCGGAACCTGGTGAAGACGATGTGCGCATCATTCAGCCAGAAATCGCCATTCTGAAGACTCTGGTCGAGGCCCGGGACGGCGTCGCCGTGGTCGCTGACACCGTCACGTTCACTATCCGGCTCACAAACACCGGTGATACGACGATCACGCAGGTCACCCTCGTCGATACATACGACCCCGCTTACCTGACGCTGACCTCGCACAGCGAGACGCCTGACGGACACGACGCGAACACCGGTGTCATAACCTGGACGGATGTGCTCAGCGCCCATCTGCCGCTCGCACCCGGCGAGGCGATCATCTTGACCATCGATTTCTCCGCCCTCGCGTCGACGATGCCGGACGCGTCGACGAATGTCGTTGTGGGCCCAGGGGTTGACGAGTACGGGCACGCCGTTGGGCCTGTGGAGGACGAGGACCATATCCGGATCACCGAGCCGGGTATTGCCGTAATGAAGGAGTTGACGGACCCTGCAACTGGCACAGTCGAGGCTGGCGAGACAGTCACATTCGCCATCCGCATCACGAATACGGGTGACACGGCGATCACAAGCCTCGTCGTGACCGATGGTTTCGACGCTGACCACCTCACACTCACGTCGTGGAGCGTCACGCCCGACGCACAGGACGCCTCGACAGCCGTCATCACGTGGACCGATTCACTGGACGGCTATCTCCCGCTTGCGCCCGACGAAGCGATTGTGCTCACAATCGACTTCCGCGCGGACGAGACGACAGCGCCGAATGTGACAACGAACACGGTCGCGGTGCGAGGTCGTGACGAGTACGGTCACCCTGTGGGCCCCGAGGATTCCAGCGCCAACGTTGAGATCATCCCCCTTGAGCTTGTATCCGTGCGCTTGCGCTTCTACTGGTACCCCATCGACCCCAGACCTCCCGAGGGAGGCCGCGTTGAGATCTACCCACGCGCCGTGCAGGACGATCTGCGGGTGGAGGGCACGCTCGCAGCCGATGCTCAAATGGTGATGATCCTCGATCAGAACGGCGACTGGCTGGAGACGCTCGAAACGCACAGCTCCGACGCTCGAACGTGGATCTACAGCGAGCACGACCTGATCCACTACGGGGGCGAGACGATCTGGCTGTACTTCGGCGTGTACAATGACGGGAACCCCGCGGACATCTGTTCCCTGTCGATGTACGTCGACGAGGTCTCTCTGGAGGCCTGCTACGGCTCGCGACCTGTCTGCGTGGAGATTGTCGTCAACGGCGGCTTCGAGGTCGATGAGGCCTGGTACTTCCCAGTGACGGAGTATCCTGCCGGATACTCCACAGACCGGCCCTATGGGGGCTCCCGCTCGATGCTGGCAGGCATTCTGGACTGGCACGAGGACACGGAAAGCTACTCCTCCGGCTGGCAGTTGGTGACGATCCCGCTTGAGTGGGTGCCGTAGGGTGCGCCGTTCTTGACTTCCGGAGGTTCTGGAGTAGAATGGTCGTCGGCGGGGCTGTAGCTCAGTTGGGAGAGCGCTACAATCGCACTGTAGAGGCCAGGGGTTCGAGTCCCCTCAGCTCCATAGGCAGGCACCGCCCTACGCAGACAGAGGCCGCCTTCGGGCGGCCCTTGCGATTCGACCCATGATCCCGGATGACGGTATGCCCTTCGCTAGTGCAGCTTGCCGGGTTGGCGTATCCTTCTCCGCCGACAAGGGGCTGGACCGCGGATTCCCCTACGTCGCAGAAACCGGTGAGACACGATGGTCGCCGGGAGAAGCTGGGTCTGGGGGCTTGCCAACTGAGGGTCGGTTCTCTCAGTCCGGTCACGAGTTCAATGTGCCAGTGATTGGAGGATTGGGCTGCCCAACGCCATCGCTCTATCAAGGAGACCCGAGTATGGAGGAGTGGAAGGACTGGCAGAAGGCATACGAGTTCGGTTCGCTCGTCATCTGGCCCCCGGATTCGGTCCGGGAGATTGTGAACCGCCAGCGCCAGGAGTACGACCCCGTCTCACAGGCCACCTGTGAAGCGCACATCACCCTGACCCAGCCGCTGCTCCGCCCGCTGAAGGACAGGGAGTGGGATCAGATCATGCGGATCGTGTCGTCGTTCGACGCCTTCCAGATCGACTACGGTCCCGTGAACTCGTTTCTGCCATATCCAGCTATCTGGTACGAGATCCATCCCAAGGAGAAGGTGCTGGAGATGCGCGAAGCGCTCCATCAGACTGGCTTCTTCAACCTGGCGTTGCCTCACACGGAAGGCTTCATCCCGCATATGACCATCACCGAGGGGGAGTCGGGCCCGGCGGTGGACGAAGCGCTTCTCGAGCACATCCGCGCTCGGGTCGAGAGCGGCTGCTTCCGCTGCGACGACGTCGCATACGTCGTTCCCAACGAGACGTTCTGCTGCGAGGTGATGAGGCGACTGCCACTCCGAACCCGCACAATGGTTTGACTTTTCCCCCTGCTCGGGTATACTATCAATACGCCGTGGCAGCAGCGCGGCGTATGTACGTAATACGGGCCCGTAGCGCAGTTGGGAGCGCACCACAATGGCATTGTGGGGGTCGAGGGTTCGAGTCCCTCCGGGTCCATCTCGCCCGATCATAGTCCAAAGGCTGCGAACAGGAGCAGTAGGCCATCCCAGCAGCGAGCCGGGAAAACCAGGTGGAAGCCCGGCATCGGCGCCCAGGGGGAGCGCCACAAGGTCGAACTCGCCTGTGAGCTTCGCCGGCGAAACTGAGGGTGTGGCGCGGGTCGCTGGCCCCAGCGAGTAGCTGGTGACGGGTCGCTTCGTTATTGGCTGCGCGTGGGAGCGCTGTCCATCCGGGCCGGCGTCTCAATCAGGGTGGTACCGCGGGTTGCCCCTTCGTCCCTGAGGCGAGGGGGCTGTTTGTTGAGGGATCTGGGGGCAGGGAGTTCCGCGTGGCGGGCGGGGATTCGGCCCGCTCCGATCGGAGACTGTGTTTGGAGACGCAATCTGAAGAGGGGAATGTACATAACTAAATGACACCTGGGGGACACGTCGGTGCCAGCATTGTAGCCACCTACGTCATCACAAACTACGTGTTCAAGACTGAGGTAACGCCAGTCGTGTTGGGTCTCGCGGCCCTGGTGGGGCTGCTTCCCGATGTGGATGGTATCGTCACGATGATCGCGAAGCGAGAGCGACCGATGCAGCAGAAAGTGCAGCATCACCGGTACGTGCCACATTCGCCGCTCTTCTACCTGGCTCTCACGCTGTTGCTGACGCTCGTCGTCCCGCCGCAAACCGCTGTCCTGTTCGGAGCGCTGACCTTCGTCCACCTGCTCCTGGATAGCTGGGCGACAGACGACGGCATCATGTGGCTGTGGCCCTTGAGCCGGCGGCAGTTCGGCCTGTTTCCTCGGAACCTGCACGCGGGTGGTGTATTCGGCCTCGATTTCTACCTCAGGGTCCTGAGGTGTGCTCCGGTGATAGTGCCTGAGATCTTGCTGGTCCTTACAGGCCTGACGCTGACTTTCCGGGCAGTGTCATTCGCCCAACTGGGATGACTCGGGCAGGGAGAGCGAGGAGAGAAGCACGGTGAACGATCTCTTCGTGCGCCACTGGCAATGCCCAGAGACTCTCGCGTAGGGAGGGGAAGATGACTGAGACTTACGTGCCTCAGCAGATCGAGCGCAAGTGGCAGGGCAAATGGGAGGATGATGGCCTGTATCGCGCCGTCGTCGACCACAGCAGGCCCAAGCACTACGCGCTGACGATGCTTCCCTACCCCAGTGGCGACCTGCACATCGGCCACTGGTACGCGATAGCTCCCAGCGATGTGCGCGCCCGCTACATGCGCATGCGCGGGTACAACGTGCTTTTCCCGATGGGGTTTGATGCCTTCGGTCTCCCGGCCGAGAACGCTGCCATCCGGCACGGTATCCATCCCTACAAGTGGACGCTTTCTAACATCGACAATATGCGGCGGCAGATGAAGACGCTGGGGCCGATGTTCGACTGGGAGCGGGAGGCCATCTCCTGCCTGCCCGGATACTACCGCTGGACCCAGTGGTTCTTCCTCAAGCTGTACGATATGGGGCTGGCCTACCGCAAGCAGGCGGCTGTGGATTTCTGCCCCAAGTGCAACACGACGTTGGCTCGAGAGCAGGTCTGGGGCGATGACCGGCACTGCGAACGCTGCGAGACGCCGGTCATCAAGAGAGATCTGGTACAGTGGTTCTGGCGCACCACGGCGTACGCCGACGAACTACTGGACTTCTCTGAGATCGACTGGCCCGACCGGGTCGTCACGATGCAGACCAACTGGATTGGGCGCAGCGAGGGGGCCAACGTCACCTTCGTTTCGGAGAGGGAGGACCCCATCGTCGTCTTCACCACACGCCCGGACACTCTCTGGGGCGCGTCATTCATGGTATTGGCGCCCGAGCATCCGCTCGTCGCCGAGCTGACCACGTCCGACCATGCGGACGAGGTCGAGGCATACCAGCGCCAGGCTGCCCGCCAGACCGAGATCGAGCGCCTCTCAACCGACAAGGAGAAGACCGGCATCTTCACCGGCGCCCACGCGATCAACCCGGTCAACGGCGCTCGCATTCCCATATGGACCGCCGACTACGTGATGATGACCTACGGTACGGGAGCGATCATGGCCGTGCCCGCTCACGACCAGCGCGACTTCGAGTTCGCCGCCAGGTATGGTCTGCCAATCCCCGGCGTCATCTCCCCGCCCGACTGGGAGGGTGACGAGCTGGAGGAAGCGTACACGGGCGAGGGCGAGATGGTTAACTCCGGCCCCTTCGACGGCACCCCGAGCCAGGAAGGCGTGCGCCAGGTGACCGAGTGGTTGGGAGAGCAGGGCACGGGCGAGTTTGCCGTCAACTACCGGCTGCGGGACTGGCTGATTAGTCGACAGCGATACTGGGGAGCGCCCATTCCCATCGTCTACTGCGACGCGTGTGGCATAGTGCCGGTTCCCTACGAGGATCTGCCGGTCGTGCTGCCCGAGGACGCGGAGTTCATGCCCACGGGCGAAAGCCCACTGAAATACCACCAGGGCTTCTTGAACACGGCCTGTCCCATCTGCGGCGGCCCCGCGACCCGCGAGACGGACACGATGGATACGTTCGCCTGCTCATCCTGGTACCAGTATGCCTACCTCAGTCCGTACTACCAGGAGGGTACGCCGGCCCACGCCGATTCAACCCCGGTCGACCCGGCCGAGGCGGAGTACTGGCTGCCGGTCGATGTCTACACGGGTGGCATCGAGCACGCCACGATGCACCTGGTATACACGCGCTTCTTCACGATGGCGATGCGAGATATGGGTCTCGTGGGCCTCGGCGAACCGATGACAGTCCTGCGAAACCAGGGCACCATCCTGGCCGCGGACGGCGAGAAGATGTCAAAGAGCAAGGGCAACGTCATCGCGCCCGACAACCTGGTGGCGCGATACGGTGCGGACACCGTGCGGGGCTACCTGATGTTCGGCTGGCGCTGGCAGCAGGGCGGCCCATGGGACCCCCACGGTATCGAGGGCGTGACCCGTTGGCTGAACCGCGTATGGAACGTGGCGCTGGATCCGGGCAAGACAGACGACCCGCCTACCGACAACGAGGTTGCCGACCTGCGCCGTTGGACGCACAAGACGATTCGCCGAGTCACGGACGACCTCGAGGACTACGCCTTCAACACGATCATCGCCGGGCTAATGGAGTTCACCAACACGCTGGTGAAGGCCAAGCAGTCGCGCGTCCGTGGAACGGAGGCCTGGGACGAGGCGATCGAGACGCTGTTGCTGTTGCTAGCCCCGTGTTGCCCGCATATCGCCGAGGAACTGTGGGCGCGGACCGGACGGCCATACAGCATTCACCAGCAGTCGTGGCCCCGGTTTGAGCCTGATCTGGCGGCCGAGGAGATGATTACCCTCGTCGTGCAGATCAACGGCAAGCTACGAGCGCGGCTCGCCGTACGTGCGGACATCTCCGAGGACGCGGCGAAGGAAGCCGCACTCACCGATCCGAACGTCGAGCGCCACCTCGGGGGGCGGGAGCCACGCAAGGTGATCTACGTGCCCGGGCGGCTGGTCAACATCGTGGCGTAGGGCCGCCGCGCCGCCCTAGAAGAGGCGGCGCTAGTCCGGCAGACCAGCACTGCCCGGCCGTGCATCGCACAGCCCCGCCACCGTGCATCGCACTGCGGAAAGTGCACCATTCAACCCTGTGCATCGCAGACCTGCGCACGATCTGCGATCGCGACGTGCGTTGCACGTGGATGGCGCCGCTCGCCTCTCGTGCAACTTCGGGCTTGACTAAGTGCGTCCCCGTTCCTCGGGGCCCCGTCATCGGGGGCGTCGATGGCGGACAGCAACACGCCAAGGCCGAGGGCTCCGAGCACCAGAGAGGTCGGCTGTCCCTACATTCCCCAACGCGCCTTCGTGGGCACGTGGGTCCGGGCGAGCTCCTCCGGCTCGTCCATCTCGGCGGTCATCGCGATATATGTGCCGTCCTCGCCGTTGCTGAAGCCAGCGTGGTTGCCATCGCCGTCGATGGCGATGAAGCTCATCTGGGCGAGGTAGCGGCCGCCGAGGTCGTCCAGGTCCGCCATCGCCCGCCGCCCAGCCTCGCCCAGTGTCGCGCCCATCTTGAGATAGATGACAACGCTGTGCGCCGTCGCGGCGCGGATTGCCATCTCACCCATTCCGGTGCACGCGGCTGCGCCGAAGCGGCTGTCCGCGTAGAGGCCGGCGCCGATGATCGGCGAGTCGCCGAGCCGTCCCGGGTACTTCCAGGCCCATCCGCTCGTGCTCACACCGGCGCAGATGTTGCCTGCCGCATCCTGGGCGAGGAAGTTGACCGTTCCCTGGGTTCGCTCGGGGTCGGTGGCGATCTCGACGAGCTTCCACACGTCGTTCCTCCCGGCGAGATCGGACGCGACCTCACCAGACGGGTCTCGCGGTAGGCGCTGCTGCCAAACGGTGCGGGCTGCGTCGGTCAGCAGATCGCGCCGCTGGAAACCGATCTCGCCAGCAAACCGCTCCGCTCCTTCGCTGACGAGGAAGACGTGGGGCAGCTTCTCCATCACCTGGCGCGCAACCGAGATCGCGTGCGTGTAGCCGCGCATCGCGCCCACGGAACCTGCCGACAATCCGGTGCCGTCCATGATGCCGGCGTCCAGCTCGACCTGTCCGAGCACGTTGGGATATCCGCCGTACCCCACGGAATGCTCTTCGGGATCAGCCTCGACGATGCGGATGCCCGCTTCGACGGCGTCCACAGCCGAGCCGCCGGACAGTAGCACGTTCATCGATTCCTGGATGCCGGTGAGTCCGTTGGTGCTCGCTACGACGATCATACGCATACCTCGTTGGGAAGTGTGCGCAATCCTATCAGGACATAAGGCATTGAGCAATCGCGCCCAACAGAGGACTGGCGGCCGGTAGGCTCGTTGCAGCCGCTTCAGCCGCGGAGATGCGACCGCGGGGGAGGATGCCATTCGTTCCGTCCGCCACCGATAGGAGAGCAGCGGCACTGGAATGCCACCCCACGTCTGGGTTCCTTGCAGGAGCATGAGCTGCTGGTCTATCTACGCGGCGGCAGCCGCAACCTGACACCTTGTTTTCGCCCCAATTAGCTACCATGTCAACCATAGTGATCTCGACAAGCCCGGGGGCGG
>JAUVSX010000103.1 GCA_030596915.1 Chloroflexota bacterium
CCCATCTCATCGGTGTGTTCTTCCCACAGCCGGGTCGAGCCCTCGATGTCGGTGAAGAAGAAGACAGGCACGTCCTGAGACCTCCCTTCCCTCGCACTACGTTCGATGCGATTCTGGCTGCGTCAGGTGACGCGCCACGCACGCTGTCCCGTCGCGTCCCCGTGTGGGGGCGAGCGAGTAGTCGGTGTGGTGCGGGCTACAAGCGCCAGCATTGTAGCACGGGTTGAGTTAGGGGGGAAAAGCCTGCGTCTGGTGCGGCGAGTAATCCTGGGGCACGACACGAGATGCGCCAGTGCCCCAGGGTCTAGGCGGTGCCGGTGGCCAGCACATGGATCGCCAGCGGTCGGCCAGGCTGCGCGGGCGAGAGGTCTGGCGCATGAGGGCCTTGGCGGACGGCTTGGCCCACGACGGCGTCGGTACATCGTAGTCGAATCCCGGGAGCGTCCTGCGTTCGATCTGGTTTCCGAGAAGGTACTCAATCCGGGCGATTAGCCCTTCATCGTCAGGCGTGACGAAGGTCAGGGCGACGCCAGCCGCTTCGGCGCGCCCCGTACGGCCAACGCGGTGTACGTAGTCCTCTGCCTGTTCGGGAACATCGTAGTTGAGGACGTGTGAAATACCCTCAACGTCCCATCCCCGCGCAGCGATGTTGGTGGCGACGAGCACACGGTGCTTGCCCGACCGGAAGCCCTCCATAGCCGCGACGCGCTCTCGCTGGCTGAAGTCCCCGTGGATGCACCCAACGGCGACCTTGGCGCGGCCCAGGTGACGAGTCAGGATATCGGCCTCCTGCTTAGTCCTTGTGAAGACGAGCATGCTGTCGATCTCCATCTCCTTGAGCATCGCGATGAGGAGCGCGGTCTTGAGGTGCTTCGGAACCGGATAGAGGGCCTGGCGGATTGCCTCCGGCGGGCGCGCCGCTTTGATTTCGATGTTGACCGGGTCGGTCTGGTAGTGGCGGGCGAGCGCTGAGATCGCCGGAGGCATCGTGGCCGAGTACAGCATAGTCTGGCGCTGGCTGGGCATCCGGCTGACGATGTACCGGATGTCGGGCAGGAAGCCCATATCTAGCATCCGGTCGGCCTCGTCCAGGACGAGGATTTGCAGCTCGTCGAAGCTCACGTTGCGCCGCCGCATATGGTCCATCAGCCGGCCGGGCGTGGCGACGACGATGTCGGTGCCTCGGCGGAGCCGGTCGATCTGGGCGCGCATCTTTGCTCCCCCGTACACTGAGGCCACACGGAGCGGTGTCCTGGCGGACAGCTTCTGGGCTTCGCCAGCGACCTGGATGGCCAGCTCCCGCGTCGGTTCGAGGACGACGATGCGGGGGTTCTTTGTGTTGGATGGCTCGCGGAGGAGCCTCTCGAAGGCTGGCAGCAGAAAGGCCAGCGTCTTGCCGGTGCCCGTCTGGGCGCATCCGACGATGTCCCGACCTTTGAGGCTCGGCGGGATGGCCTGAGCCTGGATCGGCGTGGTTTCCTCATACCCCTGGGCGCGTACCGCGTCTTGCAAGGGCTTGCTGAGGTCTAAGTCTGTGAAACGCAAGGTTCTCCTTTGTTGTGACGTCTGATCTGGACAGGTCGCTGACCTGTGACTACGTGTGTGTCCGGTATCTCACGAGAAACCGCTCCGATTATGAGAATCGGAGCGGTGGGTGAAGCCAGACCGATTGACCTAATTGCGCCTATTATACCACGGGACAGCGAACCCGGCAACGCTATGGCCCCGGGTGACGTGACAGGGAGGCGGGCGCGCTACGGTGCTACGCGAATTCCGCGTTTGCGCGCTCAATGAGCGCCTTCATATAGCCGATGGAGAACGCAGTGCCCACACGTGGGTCGCCACCCATCAGCGGGATGTGGTCTGCGATGATCACACCGTCGAAGTCGACCTCGCGCAGCGCGCGCATCACAGAGTACATATCCATATAGCCATCATCCAGGAAGGTCTCGACGAAGTACGGTAGAGGCTGGCTCACGTTGCGGAAGTGTATCTTGAACAGCTTCCGTTGCTTGCCGAAGTAGCGGATGGTCTCGATCACATCCCGGCCCATCATCTCACCACCCTCCAGCCAACACCCGACGCACAGGCAGAGGCCTACGTTGGGGCTGTCCGCGATTTCCATTGCGCGCCGATAGCCATCGAAGGTGCTGAAGATGCAACGCGGCACGCCGCCCAGCTCCGGAACCGGCGGGTCGTCGGGATGGATGCCGATCTTGACCCCCGCCTCCTCTGCGACAGGAACGACCTGGCGGATGAAGGTCTCAAAGTTGGCCCAGATCTCATCCTCGGTGTAGCGGCGGTCGTGGGACAGTGGCCTGTGGTATTCGTGGCCGGGCCAGAATCCTACCGCCGTCGCCGAATCGACGTTGAATGCGCGCGCCCGCGCGCCACCGCGCGTTGTTTCGGGCTCCGAGCTCCAAATGCCGTTGGCCATATGGGCGTAGGTCGTGTACGGGATGCCCGCCTGGCCCAGGTTAAGAATGTGGTCCTTGTACTGCTCGATCCTTGCGTCACGACCAGGCAGGTTGAGCACGATGGCGTCATTGTTGTGAACGTCGCGATTGCCGAAGCCGTAGACCGTCAGGCCGGCCTCCCGGAAGAGCTCGCGGCGGCTGGCGTAGTACTCGTAGCTGGCGTGGGCGCCGTCAGTCCACAGCACGACGTAGTCCACGCCCATCTGCCTGATGAAGGCAAGGTCCTTGTCTGTCGGCTCTGGCGTTACCTGCGCGGCGATCTTGAGACCGGGCTCAACGCTGGATGGATTGGTGGACATATGATTGCTCCTTTTGTGCTGCGGGAGAGGCAAGCGGATGGGCGTGCGCCTAATCCGCCCCCGGGTGCGCGTGCTCAACTGCGGTTGGTCAACGACCTTGATCCCTGAGCCCAATAGAGCCGCACGCCCAGCTCGTGGTCCATCCGCTGCGGATGACCTTCGGGATGTGGCGGCTGCGTCAGGGGATCGCGGTACCGGTTCTGGGCCAGGATCGTACCCGTTGGGCCGTACAGCGCAAGCGTGATCTCGCTGCAGTCCTCTGCATTGGTGGGGAGATTAGCCTCACCAGCTCTCACGCGACAGTCTGGACCGACCGCTACCGTCAGACTCCCCGATCCCGCCAGCCCCCCACGCGCGTCCAGGACGGTCCACGCCACGCGGCATTCACCCACGTCATCGAGCGTATCGTTCACTACCCAGACGGGAGCTGGCCGCGCCTCGCAGTCCATCAGAACTGCGAGTGGCTGATTGGATTCTTCGAGCGCCCTCAGCCCTCCGCCGATACCATCGGACTTCGGCAGGCCCCACCAGTCGTAGATGCCATAGAAACTCTGTGGGCTCAGGTCGATCCACATAAACTGGAAGTAGCCCGCGCACGGGTCGTACTTCTGTCGGCGATAGTGCTCGATGAAGTACTTGGTGAGATGGTACTGGTAGTCGTGGATCTCGGCAACGCGCGGGAGCACCGCTTCGAGGCGAGCGGCGATCTCGGGAACCGCACGGGCCCGTTCTGCAGCGGGCGGTGCATCGAAGCCGAACTCAGTGTTCAGCTTCTCGGTCGTCCCCCGGATGCTCTGGTAGTGGCGGACCTTCCTATCGAGCGCGCCTGACCAGTTGTGGCTGTCGCCGCTGCTTGCGTCGTCGACATCAGAGCTGCGGATCACCGGGCGGGAGGGATCCAACCGCAATGCGGCTTCCTCGAGCTGTGGCCCCGGTGAGACAGCGTGCATCGGACCGTCGGCTCGCTCCATTGGTTCGTTCTGGCAAATCCAGCAGATGATGCACGGATGGTTGCGCAGCTTGCGTACCATCCCCACGAAGAGAGACACGGCACGGCGGCAGAAGCCTTCGTTTGTCGGGAACCGCCAGTTCAGGTCGAAGTCCTGGATCACGACGAGGCCCAAGCGGTCACAGAGCTCGTAGAACTCGTCATTCTCCACATGCACGTGCACGCGGACGGCGTTGACTCCGGCGCTGACCATGTTCTTCAGATCGCGCTCATACCTTGCCCGGTCGAGCGCCGAGAGGTACACGTCAGGAAAGTAGTTGGCCCCGCGCAGGAAGATGGGGTGCCCGTTGAGAATGAACGTTGTCTCGCGCTCCGTGCGACGCAGCTCGATGGTGCGGATTCCGAACGTGGCGGACGTGCAGACCGGTGCCTGGCCCAGTAGCTCAGCGCACAGTTCCGCTCGGTAGAGGTGGGGCCCATCCCGGTCCCAAGAGGACCACAGGCGCGGTTGGTCGATGGACACAGACGCCGAGAGGACCGAGCCTCCTCCTACGAGCGCCAAGCGTTCGTGGACAAAGCCGATCTCGTGACCGTCGTGATCGGAGACGATCCGCAGCGTGAACTCAGCATCCCTCGCAGCGCCTTCAAGGACCACGGGCCACGAGACGCTGACATCGGCCGATCCGTCCTCGCCCACACTCGTGTCTACGGTTGGCCTGGTGGCCGGCCGGAGTGACCCGTGTGGGATCAGGCTGACCGGTTTCCAGATGCCGACTGGGTTCACATCGCGCTGGATGAAGGTATCGGCGTGCTCGTAGGTACCCTTGATCAGATTGCGGTCGACGGCGAATGTTCGCTTGCCCTCAAGCCCCGGTGGTACGTCCGTGTCCCACGGAGAGGATACCTTGACGACAAGGAGGTTTGGCGCCTGCTTCAGAAGAAGCGATCCCACCTCGAATTCGAAGGGCTCGAAGTAGCCCTCGTGCGCGCCAAGGTACTCCTCGTTGAGCCAAACGTCCGCGAAGTAGTCCACGCCCCCGAAGCGGAGGGTGACGCCCCTGAAGCGGCGGGTGGCGCCCTCGCTTCCACCGTCCGGGGACTCGAACTCAAGCCGGTACCACCAGGGGTGCTGATTGAAGGTGCGCAGCTCCCTCCCGGAGTAAGGTCGGCGCGCCAGCAGGAGCTGCAGGTGTGCAAGACGCGGGATGGGTTGCCAGGGCGACACCGCCGCGTCGATCCCGTACGGGTCCCAGTCCAAGCGGTAGAAGCCCAGCTCGTCGCCCAGGTCGTGGACGTCCTGGATCACCTGCCAACCGTCGCTCAGGTCAACTGCACGCACGCTCATTGGGCGTTCCTCATCGTGCTGCCCTTCGCCGCGACCGCGCACACGCTGATTGGGCCCGGGGAGTGGCCACCTGGTTCTCAACCATCCAGGCGCGTGAATGTGAACGTCCCCAGAGCCGGAACGATGCCGTCCACGACTAGCGGTTCCCACTCGATCGGGGTGATGGGCCCAGGGCTGGAGGTGGGATCATTCGGCGACGTGTACCTCGTTCCGCTATCGGTTCCGGCGTCGTATGGCAGCAGCTCTATTGTCAGCTCGTCGACCCAGGCGCCGTCCTGCAGCAGGTTCAGGCCCGCTACGCCCACGAACCAGTCCGGACTCGGCGCGATCATCGTGACGACCGAGACGAGCGGGCAACCCAGGTTGACCGTGAATGTGACGCTCACGCTGCCGGGGGAAACGGGTATGCCTCCACCGGAAATCGTCGCGCAAGCGGTCCCGCTTGCGATGAGGGCTTCGATCTCACTGTCAAGCGGACTGGTCCCTCCCGTCTCGGCCACTTTCTTGATCCCTGGGCTCGCCGGGTTCTCCACGTCCCAAAGGTTGGCATCCGGTCCGTGTGACGCGCCGATGAGAGGGGAGAAGTGTGGATTGGGCGGAAAGTCCGCAGGATGGCTGTCGGCGCTCCACGTGGCCTCGAAGACCAGCTCGTACTTCGCTGCTGGCGGTGGCGCCTCCGTGGGCGGAGGAGCCGTCGCCGTGGGTGGCGGATCGGCCGGCACGGGCGTCGGAGGAATCTCGGTAGGGGGCAAGTCAGTAGGAGGATGGGCAGCAGTGGCCTCTGGCTCAGTCGTGGGTGCGCCGGTTGGAGGTATTGTGGGCTCGGCGACCGATGTCGGTGGGGGCGATGGCGCGGCGCAAGCGGCCGCAACCACGATCAGCCATACCATCAGACCCACTGCCAGGGTTGGCTGTCGACTGTGGGCGGGTCGGTTACGCCCGTTGTCCTCCCTTTGAGATGAGGTGCAGCAGTGCAGGCTTTCCCCAGCTCAGCGACGGGTTGGGCAGGGCCGCGACCAGCGTGTCCCAGGACGAGTCAGGAGGTTAATTCGTCCTCGATCGGGCGATAGGCGGACGGCGCCCGGGTCCCGACCACGTCCTCCTCGAGGAACTCCTTCCAGGTGGCGTGGGTCCACAGCGCGCTTGCCCTGACCAGCTCGCGACAGGCGTTCTGATACTCACCGCGCTGGTAGAGCGCTAGTGCCTGCGTGAACGGTTCACGGGCCTGCTGGAGCAACTCGATGGCCTCCCGCTGGCGAAACGTCTGCAGCCCCTGAGCGATGAGCGACCCGTCGTACGCCATTGTGCCGCCTGTCAGGTTGTCCAGATACGGCTCGAGAGGGCTCCACGGCGCGTTCAGGTAGTCCACGTAGCGCTCGGGCTCGGGGTAGGGGCGCCTGTCCTGCGCGTCGACGAGGGCGGCCTGGCCTAGTCGTTGGCCGAGCGCCTCGGCCTCCGCCCGCGCCTGTTCGATGTAGGCAGTGTGCACCGGGAGCCCACCGACGTAGCGCAGCCCCAGCGTGAACGCCCACTTGCACAGGTTCCGGTTCGCCAGACGCTGCATACCCTGGTTGCTTGCGCAGGAGATCGATGCGAAGGGCATTCCCTCCAGTCTGCCGCTCCAGACGAAAGGGTAGAGGCGTTCGATGAATAGGTGGCACTGGGCGCTCGTACCCCACTTGTGGACCGGGTCAGCGATGACGATCCCATTTGCACGTTTGACCTCGGCCATCAGCGTACCGTCTCCACCCATCGGGTCGTGGAGCGTGCACTCGTGGTCCTCGTCGCGAATGCAGTTGAAGCAGCTTGTGCAGGGGCCGAACCTGTGGCTGTGAAGGCGTACCCGAGCCACCTCGACGCCTTCTACACTCCTCGCGCCCTGAATAGCCGCATCGAGCAGGCTGGCAGTGAACCCGCTCGAACGTCCGCTCGCCAGCAAAGCCAGCACATACGCCACCGTCTCATTCTCCATCAGCTACTTCCCGAACCAGACCCGGAGGGCGTTGCCGCCCATCACCAACGCCGTCTGTTCGTCGGCAAGATGCGGCAGGTGGTGGTCAAGCAGCGTCGCCAGTCTGCCGTAGCCCGGCTCAGCGCGAATCCAGGGGAAGTCGGAGCACCACATCAGCCTCTCGGATCCAAACGCGCGGAAGATTCGCTCGACCATCGGCCGCATATCGGCGTAGGGGTACGTCTCCTTCGAGAAGGCGTACTCACCGGACACCTTCACATAAACGTTCGCGTGGCGGGCCAGGTCAAGGATCTGGGGGTACGTCGGGGGAGGGATGGGCTCGTCGTTGAAGCGAGGCCGTCGCCAACGATCCACCACGGGCGACGTGGACGGGCAGATGCCCAGGTGATCGAGGCTCACGGCAATATCGGGAAACGCGCGCACGAGCTTCTCAATATTGGCGATCTGATCGCTCGGGCAGTACAAGTTGACGTTCAGTCCGAGAGCGTCAGCGCGGTCGAACAGCCCGTAGGCGGGCAGATCGTCCAGGGTGGCTGCCGGAGGGTCCCCCAGCGGCCCCATCAACCGGATGCCCGCGATGCCGGTAGCCTCGTGCAACTCGGTAAGCCTGGTGGGGGAGGCGGGATCGCCGAGGTCCACAAGCCCCACCGCTGCAAAGCGGTCGGGCCACTGGGCTACGGCCTGCGTCACATAACGGTGGTGCTCAGCGCCGAAACCACTCATCTGGACCAGCACGGCGCGGTCGATGTTCGCGCTGTCCATCTCGTGCAGGAGTTTCTTGACTGTCGCCGAGCGCTCTGCAGGCGCAAGGGTGCTGACCTCGCGCGGGTATTCATCGCTCTCGGGAGCGAAGACGTGGACGTGTGCGTCTACTCTCACCATTCTCATGCCCTTCGGCGCTACTATGTCAGGGAAACAGATCGGGCCGACCTATCCGACGGGGCCGGCCCGCATGCTGCCTCGGCAAAGTCGTCGGCGCGCGGTCTCACGCCCGGGCGGCAGGACGGGCCGGTCGCGGGCGCGACCCCTACGCTTCAGACCCGCCCTGAAGCGGGTGGCGCCAGACCAGCCCAGGGAAACGGCTGTAGTCTCGGTCGGTCGTGATCCATTCGCTGCCAGATTCTATCGCCAGAGCAGCGCGATATGCATCGGGCACCAGGTTTCCTCTGGCGTTCGCGACTGTGCACAGCCTCTCGAAGATTGCCCAATGGCGTGGCCCAGGCGAGATGATAACGCAGTTGGGCCGACTGCGCACGTCTCTCACGAAAGCGAGCGCCTGCTCGATCGTGCTGGGCGGATCGAACACGCGCGGGTGCGTCACGATGCGTATGAAGCCGCTCAGGACGATCTCCGAGACTCCGTAGGCCCGATCACCATTGATGGTGCTCTCGCGCCACCGGAGGTATTCGCTGTGGCCCGGCGCATCCTGGCGGTGTGCGTAGACCAGTACGTTGACGTCAGGAAGAACCAGGGGATCCCTCCATTAGAGCCAGTAGCGCGGCAGTGTCGTCCAAGTCAACACCAGGTTGTGGACCCCGACCCGGTACCGTCGTGAGCCTCACCTGATCAC
>JAUVSX010000393.1 GCA_030596915.1 Chloroflexota bacterium
CTGGCCGTGCGTCTGGACAGCATCAGGGCCGTCTCGGGTGGCGCGCCCCCCATACCCTCCCGCAATTGCCTCGTAGAACGCGTAGAGCTCCCCGGTGCGCGGATCCACGCCTCCGAAACCAACCTGTGCCATCATCGCCTTGGTGCCGGCTGGAACCTGATCCGGTAGCGCTGCCGACAGAGCCCTCAGAATCACGTCGACCAAGCGCGTCTGCGTCTCCCATCCGCCGACGACCGGGGCCGGCGAGCGGCAGTTGACCACTGTGCCCTCAGGGGCGATGACGCGAACCTGGCGATAGAAGCCGTCGTTGACCGGCACGTCCTCGCCCACGAGGCACTTGAGGACGTATGCGCACGCTGAAAACGTTTGGGCGAACGTCGCGTTCACGGGCGCGCGTCGTTGAGCGTCGCATCCGGTGAGATCGAATAGCACCCCGTCGCTATCGATCGTCAGGGAGACTGCGAGCCGAACTGGCAAGTCGGTGAACCCGTCGCTGTCGACCCACCCTTCAGCCTCGAACCTGCCCCTCGGCAGACAGCGAAGGCTTGTTGCAGTTCGATCGGCAGTGTAGGCGAGCAGTTGCGCGGAGTGGCGGCGAAGGCCGTCTGTCCCCAGCCTCGTTGCCAGGCCGCACAGGCGGCGCGCTCCCGTGTTGTTCGCTGCCACCTGTGCTCGGAAATCGCCGGCCACCTCTCGCTTGGCTCGCACCTGTGCCAGCACAAGGCGAGACACGTCTGGCACGAGCTGCCCTGCCTGCATGAACTTGACCGGCGGGATGATGACGCCCTCCTGGAATATCTCCTGAAATGCGCCAATGCTCGCGGCTGCCCCACCGCCGACGTCGACGTGGTGCGCCAAGCTGGCCACGTAGCCGAGAAGCTCGCCATCGTAGTACACGGGTGCGATTAGCGTGATGTCGTTGAGGTGAACCCCGCCCCTGTACGGGTCGTTCGTTAGTACTGCATCGCCCGCAACCAGGTTCTCGGGCCCGTACTCCTCAATTGCGCGCGGCACAAGCTCGGCCATTGAGCCCAAGTGGACTGGCTGACAGGATGCCTGGGCAATAGTGCGCAGTTCTCGGTCAAACAGGGCGCACGAGAAGTCTGCTCGCGTCTTGATGTTGGTCGAGTATGCGCTTCGCCGGAGGGCAGCAGCCATCTCGTCGGCAACGGCGACGAGAGCGTGCCTGACGACCTCGAAGGTTACCGGATCGAAACCCAGAGAAGCCTGATCGTTCCATGCAGCGGTCGTTGTTGTGGACACAGGTTGAATGCCCTCCAGTAGTGCGTGCAGTGGCTGCGAGTCTCGCGCTTCACCCGCACCCGCCCAGAGCCGAGCTTACCAAGGAAGGATGGGTTCCGGCCGATTCCGGCGGGCTCCGCTCTGCGCTACTTGCATTCTAGCCCCGCCACCCTTGGTCGGCAACTCGCCCACGGTTCAACACACAGTGAACCTCGCGACCCGATCGTGTCTTTCCCGGAGCGGGCCGCGCCGGCCAAGGCGGTTGACAGCCAAGGACGCACGCGGTATATTGCGCGGCGGCGATCGCGGTGAACGGCGACATAGCCGGGAGATCGCGCTGCGACCAATTGCTGCGCCATCCACACTTGGGCGCCAACCTCTCCATCGGAGGACCGACCATGCGACGAAGACGAATCGGAAACACGGAAATCGAAGTGTCTGTGGTGGCGCTCGGATGTTGGGGACTCATTGGCGGTTTCACCTGGGGACCGCAGGCCGCATCTGACTCAATCGCCACGATCCACGCCGCCCTCGACGCTGGCATCAACTTCTTTGACACCGCCGAGGGTTACGGCGAGGGCTACTCCGAGGAGCTGCTCGGACGCGGGCTCGCGGCCCGCCGGCACGAGGCGGTCATCGCATCGAAGGTGAGCGCCAATCACCTCGCGCCCGGCGCGCTGCGCGAGGCCTGTGAGCGATCCCTGCAAAACCTCAACACTGACTACATCGACCTGTACCAGATTCATTGGCCCAGTCGTACGGTGCCTCTCGCAGACACCTGGAGGACGTTGGAGGATCTACGAGCGGAAGGCAAGATCCGCGCGATTGGAGTCTCCAATTTCGGGGTTCTCGATCTGGCCGACCTCAAGGCCCTCGGTCGGCCCGTCACAGACCAGCTTCCCTACAGCCTGCTGGGCAGAGCAATCGAATATCATATCCTTCCTCAGTGTACTTTGTCTGGCATTGGCGCCCTTTGCTACAGTCCACTGGCCCAAGGGCTGCTCACCGGCAAGTTCGCTTCGGCCGACGATGTTGCTGACGGAAGGGCTCGCACCCGGCATTTTGCCAGCGCGCGACCCCACGCCCGTCACGGCGAGGCTGGCTGCGAGATGGAGACCTTTGAGGCGATCGCCGCGATCCGCGATGTCAGTGACCGTATCGGTGAGCCAATGGGCAACGTCGCGCTTGCGTGGCTGATCCGGCAGGCTGGGGTCACCGCCGTGATTGCTGGCGCTCGCAGCGCCGGCCAAGTCGGCCAAACGGCATTGGCGGGTGATCTGGTGCTATCCGACGAGACGGTTGCCGAACTGGCTACTGCTACTAGCGAGGTGAAGCGACTTCTCGGAACCAACCCTGATCTGTGGCAGTCGGACTCCCGATTCCGATAGCCGTCTGCAACGCAGCCCATCCAATGGAGGCGAACGTTCTGTGACGAAACCGACTTGGCGCCTGTCCGAAGACCGCTGCTTCGATGCAAACCCCACCCAGCGCCGGATTGCTCGGGAGCTGTACGGAGGGGTCGCCGGACTTCCCATAGTCAGTCCCCACGGCCACGTCGATCCTCAGCTCTTCGCCGACGAGCGTGCCTCCTTCGGCACACCTGCAGACCTGCTCATCATTCCGGACCACTACGTGTACCGCCTGCTTCACTCCTGCGGCATCCCGCTGGAGGCGCTGGGACTGCCACGTATCGACGGTGGCCCTGTGGAGACCGACCACAGGAAAATATGGCAGGTGTTCGCCGACAACTTCCACCTCGTCCGGGGCACGCCCACGGGATTGTGGCTCCCGCACGAGCTCACGGACGTTTTCGGCGTGCGGCGCAAGCTGAGCGGCGAGACGGCCCAAGCGACCTACGACCTCATCGCAGCCAAGCTAGCGACGCCGGCGTTCAGGCCGCGCGCGCTCTTCGAGCGCTTCAACATCGAGGTGTTGTGCACGACAGATAGCGCGACGGCTCCCCTCGATGCGCACAAGGCCATGCGAGCATCGGGTTGGTCGGGGGATGTCCGCCCGACATTTCGCCCGGACGCAGTGATCGACCTCCTGAGGCCAGGCTGGGTCGAGAGTATCGACGCCCTGAGCGACGTAAGCGGCGTCGACGTCTGCTCCTTCGCTACATTCGTTGAGGCGCTGGAGCGCCGCCGGGAGGATTTCAAAGCGCTGGGAGCGACAGCGACAGACCAGAGTGCCGAGTCTGCTCTGACTGTTGAGTTGAGCTCGCGCGACACAGGCGCCATCTTCCAGCGCGCGCTGCGGGGTGAGGCCAGTCCCGACGACGCACGTCGTTTCACGGCGCATATGGTCGTGGAGAGCGCACGAATGAGCGTTGACGACGGCCTTGTGATGCAGTTCCACGTCGGCTCGCTCCGCAACTACGATCGGGCGGTCTATGCTCGCTTCGGGCGCGACAAGGGTTTCGATATCCCCCGTGCGACCGAGTTCGCGCGCAGCCTGCGGCCACTTCTGAACAGGTTTGGCAGCGATCCTCGGCTCACGCTCATTCTGTTCACACTTGATGAATCGACCTACTCACGCGAACTGGCCCCTCTCGCCGGTGTCTCCCCGGCTCTCAAGCTTGGGCCACCGCGCTGGTTCCACGACAGCGTGGGGGGCCTCACGCGCTACCGGGAGAGGGTCATCGAGACGGCGGGCCTGTACAACACGGTCGGTTTCAATGACGACACTCGCGCCTTCCCATCGATCCCGGCGCGGCACGACCTGGCGCGCCGGC
>JAUVSX010000023.1 GCA_030596915.1 Chloroflexota bacterium
CGCAGGTACCGCCCAATGGCTGGCGCCGCTTCGGTTCCTGGTCCCGGGGTGCCCTTCGTAACCTCGTGGAGCGGCGGCAAGGACTCGTGTCTGGCGCTTCATCGCGCCGTGGCATCCCGCGCCAGGCCCGCATTCCGGCTCTCGATGTTGCGCGAGGAACGTGAGCGCTCGCGTTCCCACCGGTTGAGACCTGCCATCCTGCAATCCCAGGCTGTGACACTTGGCATTCCGCTTGTCACCCGTTGCGCCTCGTCATCGGAGTACGAGAATGTCTTCGTATCTGCCTTGCGTGACCTGCATGCCGAGGGTGTCGAGGCAGGCGTGTTCGGCGACATCGATCTCGACAGTCACCGGCTGTGGGAGGAGAAGGTCTGCGACATGGCCCGTATCAAGGCACACCTGCCGCTTTGGAAGGCGCCGCGGCGTTCGCTACTGGACCAGGTTCTCGCCCTCGGATACGAGGCCACAGTCGTTGCTTCCAGCGAACAGAAGTTGGGCAGCGCATACCTGGGCAGTCCTCTCGATCAAGGACTAGTCCGGGAATTTGAGCGCATCGGGATCGATCCCTCGGGAGAAGAAGGCGAATACCACACGTGGGTCACCGGTGGCCCGCTGTTCTCTCGACCTTTGGGACCGGAGTTTGGTGAGACCAGTCGCCAATCGACTTACTGGTTCCTCGACGTCTTCTGAGACACCTCGACACATTGGGAGTGCTATGACTTCTCTTCTGGAACGCACGATCAGCTCGATCCGCCCTTTGGACGCGGAGGCGATGGCGACGGCGCGCGCGCGCCAGGCTCGCTTGACGAAACCGCCCGGTAGTCTGGGACGCCTGGAGGATATCTCCGTTCAAATGGCGGGCATCACTGGGCAGGCTAGACCGGTCATCAGGGAGAAAGCTGTCATCGCCTGTGCTGGAGACCACGGCGTGGTGGCCCAGGGAGTCAGCGCCTATCCCCAGGAGGTCACTCCCCAGATGGTGCTTAACTTCCTCAGGGGAGGCGCGGCGATCAACGTTCTGGCCCGCCACGTCGGCGCTCGCGTCGTCGTCGTTGACGCCGGCGTGGCATCCGACTTGGCGCCCCAGGCAGGCTTGGTCATTCGCAAGGTGGACTATGGCACATCCGACATGACACAGGGCCCTGCGATGAGCCGCGATCAGGCCGTGCGATCGGTTGAGGCCGGCATCGGAATCCTTGAAGACGAGATGGCACACGGCCTGAGCATTGTCGCCACCGGCGATATGGGTATCGGGAACACTACACCGTCAAGCGCGATCGTAGCCGTGATAACGGGGTTGCCTGTCGCCGAAGTCACGGGCCACGGCACCGGCATCAGCGACACACAACTCGCACACAAAGTGGCCATCATCGAGAAGGCGCTTGCTGTCAACCGCCCCGATTCCGGCGATGCTCTCGACGTTCTCTCCAAGGTCGGAGGCTTCGAGATCGGGGCTATTGCCGGGGTCATCCTGGGCGCGGCGGCCCACGCCATCCCGGTCGTCATTGACGGCTTCATCTCCACCGCCGGCGCGCTCATCGCCGCGGGATTGGCGCCTGCCTCACGCAGCTATATGATCGCTGCCCACACCTCGGTGGAGATCGGCCACGGGGCCGCGCTCGCGCACCTGGGCCTCAGGCCGTGCCTGGACTTCGATCTGCGGCTCGGAGAGGGCACTGGTGCAGCGCTTGCAGTGGGCCTGATTGAGGCAGCCTGCAAGATACTCGACGAGATGGCGACATTCGAGAGTGCGGGAATCTCCGACAAGGCGTAGGCTATGAAGTCGCTCCTCCTGGCGCTGCAATTCCTGACGATTATTCCGGTCCGCGCGCGAGGTGAAGTCACGCCTCGAGAGATGGCCCGCGCCGCAGCCTGGTTCTCCGTCGTCGGCCTGCTGTTGGGCGCGATACTGGCGCTTGTCGACGCCGGGGTTCGCAGGGTGTTGCCTCCGGCAGCGAGCGCCGCCCTGCTACTGGCCGTCTGGGTCGCGCTGACTGGAGCGTTGCACCTGGACGGATTCCTGGACTGCTGCGACGGTCTGCTGGCCGCCCGGTCACCGGAGAAGCGTCTCGAGATACTGCGCGACACCAGGGTCGGCGCCTTCGCCGTGGTCGGAGGCATTTGTTTACTTCTTCTCAAGTACGCAGCGCTCACGGAGCTCCCGGACGCCAGGCGGCTGACAGTGCTTTTCGTGGTTCCAGCTTTGACCCGCGCGGTGATGGTCTACGCGATGCGCGCCTATCCGTATGCCAGGACAGGCGCGGGACTGGGGCAGCTCTTCACCGAGGCCCTATCGTGGCGAGAGGTGGCGATTGCGGGAGTCATCGCCGTCGTCGCAACGGGGCTGGTGCTCGGAGGTCTGGGGATCGTTCTGGCTCTCTGCATCTGGCTGATGGCGGTAGTGATTGCGCGGTGGGTGCAGCGCCGCATCCCCGGCCTGACGGGAGATGTGTACGGCGCGATCAACGAGACGACGGAAGTGGGAGCGCTTCTGGTCGTCCTCGCCATCGAGGCCGTGTGGTGAAACCCCAACTCCCGTTTCGGCTCGGGTCAACCTCGTACGTCTACCCGGCCGACATCCTGCCCAACGTCCGCAAGCTGGCGCCGCTAGTAGATGACGTCGAGCTGGTGCTCTTCGAGGTGGACAGCCAGAACAACCTGCCAGCGCCAGCGGTCATCACCGAACTGGCCGATCTGGCCGCAGCTCACGATCTGACCTACACAGTCCACCTCCCGTTGGATCTGCGCCTGGCCGAGGCCGATAGCGGGCGCCGGCATCCATCGATTGACAAGGCTCGCCGCGTGGTTGGCTGCACGCAAGAGCTTGACCCGTGGGCATACGTGGTGCACCTGGATGGCGCTGACATCATCTCGGACGGAGGTCCCCGTGCGCGCGCTCGCTGGCAGTCTCAAGCGGCGCGGTCGCTTGAATTGATCGCGAAGGCGGGGGCCGACCTGCAACGGCTCGCGGTCGAGAACCTGGAGGCGTACGCGCCGGACGCCTTCTTGCCAGTGGTCAAGGAACTGGGCATCAGTCTGTGTATCGACCTGGGCCATTTTGTCAAGGTCGGCCTAGACCCGCTGCCCTACCTTGAAGCGAACATAACTCAGACTCGGGTCGTGCACCTGCACGGCTGTGAAAGCGGTCGCGACCACCAAGGCCTCGCCCAGCTCCCAGAGGGACTGCTCGCTGCAATACTCAACGCGCTGCTGAGCGAAGGGTACGAAGGCGTGCTGACGCTCGAGGTGTTTTCGGAGCAGGCCTTCTTCCCAGGACGCGACCTGATTCTCTCGCTGGTGGAGGCCAACCCATGGGCCGACAACTGATTCTGATCCTGGGCGGCGCGCGTGGTGGCAAGAGCGATTTCGCGCAGGACCTGGCGGCACAGATAGGCAAGCACGTGCTATACGTCGCAACGGCCCAGGCCGGTGACGAAGAGATGGAGCGCCGCATCGCGGATCATCGCGCTTCACGGCCGGGCGACTGGACCACGCTTGAGGCATCAACGGGCGTCAGCGGCGCGGTCGCCGAGAGCACGCGTGACTCACAGCTCGACGTCGTGCTCCTCGACTGCCTGACGTTGCTCGTCTCCAAGCTGGTCTTGGGGGCCGTCCCAGGCTCTGACCCGGACCTGGTCGACGAGAACCTGGCGCGTGAGCTTGTAGCCGGCGAGTTGAACACGTTGCTGGCCTGCGTAAGCGCCGGAGACGCGACCTGGATCGTCGTCAGCAACGAGGTCGGCTGGGGCCTGGTGCCGCCGTATCCCTTGGGGCGAGTCTATCGCGACCTTCTTGGATGGGCCAACCAGCAGGTGGCGGCAGCGGCCGACCGCGTCTATCTGATGGTGGCGGGACTCCCCGTGGACGTCAAGGCGCTGGCCAGTCCGCGGCCGGGGCCCTGGCTGAGTGCTGCCAAGCCCCACACCACTTCTTCGTAGGCGAAGGTGGCATAGAGGCCGGTCTTCTCCTCAAGCTACTGCCCAAGGTCGTTGTATGGTGTGACCCCATGCTGAGCAGCAATGGCTACGCCCCAAGGTAGGTCCGTTGGCTGCCCGCAGATATCCTGATTGATGAAGTCCGCCGGGCGTTCGACGACCTGAGCGATCGGTAGAGCGGTCCCCGCCCCATCGCGGAAGAGCCACAGGCCGAACTTGCGCCGTCGCGCTTGGATAACTGCTGCGATCAGACCGACCAGAATAGCGCCGTGCAATTCAGCCCACCCCCCAGCGTGTTGGGAATCCGAACGGGGTCATGCAGCTAGGCAGTACCGCCGCCGAGTTGTCCGTCCACCACGTGCTACAGCCTCGCGCACAGGGCAATAAGAGGCGACCTGTCGGCATGGGCACATCTGGTTGTCGCCGATGTCCAGTCGTATTGTCCTTGTACTTCGTCAGACTCCGCCTCACGACGGACTCCCTTGCTTTGGCTGGTGGCTCTGGCCATCTCGGCCCACAGAGGGCTTCCACCTCCTAGATACTCGCCATGCCTGGCACACTGAGAAGAAGCCGCTGACCAGGCGTCAGCGGCCTCAGCGAAGTCTGTGCGCGGGTCAGGCCCCCGACACAGGCCGGGGCTCCCTATGGCAGCATAGCTCCATCCGCAGCCAACTGCTGCCGCAGAAGCATCGGATCCAGGTCTCTTGGGAGCACGTCTGTCTCAGCGCACAGAGCCGCTGCCGTTCCTGCCGCCTGCCCCGTCATCATACAGGGCGGAATGACCCGGATCGCGTGGATCAGGCCGTCATCCACGCTGATGCAACGCCCGCTGCTCAGCACCCCGTCCAGCGTCTCTGGCACGAGAGCGCGGTAGGGTACCTGGAGGTGGTCTCCGGACCCGAACATCTCGCCGGTCATGCCGATCGCATCCTCGAACTGCGCGCCTCCTTCCAGCTCCTCTCGGGTGAGCTTGTGGATGCCCCTGACGCGGCGGCTGTCCCGTACGCCCAGTTGGCCCGCCAATGCCAGTAGGCGCACATTCCGATATCCCGGCACATTGCGGCGGTAGAAGTCCAGGCCGATCGTGATCCTTCGGCGGAGTTCGATTTCGGCATACGTCAGCGCATTCACGTCGATGGCGCTCAATTCACCCGCAAAGGTATCATCAGGAAACGCGTCCACGGTCTTTCCTGCGCTGCGGCTGGCCAGGCCCAGAATGTTGACCCAGTACACGCCGATGTCGCTGTGGGGCGTCGCGTTCGCACCAATGGGACAACCCCCCAATGCCCTAACCTCGCTACGGAGGGCTCTTGCACGTTCTGGGTGCTCCTTCTGGTACCTACGGAAGGCATCGCGATCAACGCCACCAACCTTAAGGTTCAGGCCAATGCGCATCGTGCCAAAGTCATATGCCGCACCGGCTCGCGCGGCGATATCGCCGTCGCCCGTGGCATCGACGCACACACGCGACAGGATGGCCTGCCGTCCAGCCTTACTCTCGACGACGACGCCCGTCACTCGATCGTCCTGAACCAGCGCGTCAACGGCCCAGGAGTGCAGACGCAGGCCGACACCTGCTTCAGTGCACAGATCGTCCGCTACCATCTTGAGCATCTCGGAATCGACGTGCAGGTTGGTCGGGCGGACCTCCGCCAGGCCGCCGTTGGCGCGAAGGCGCTCGATCGCCTCCCAATGGATGCCTCCGATGCACCGCTCGCCCCGCCTGTCGAATAGGCCGTCCATAAACAGAACCAGCCCGCCCGTTGCGAGACCGCCCAGGTATCCGTACCGCTCGACGAGCACGGTGCGCGCGCCGCCACGCGCCGCTGCCACGGCGGCAGCAATGCCCGCCGGTCCACCGCCAGCGACCAGCACATCGACTTGATCAACGATCGGGATATCTCGTGACGGCTCTGTGATGGTCAGCATTGCCTCTCCTTCCACGTGAAATCGACGCCCTTCGTTCTACGACCCCGCTTCCTAGGATACGCAGGCGTAGTGTTTCTGTCAATGGGGCTCGGGATTGCGTCTTCGCCGCCACGCTGAGAGGGTAGCTAACAGCCACCCTGATCGCCGTCCGAGGCCAGCGCAACGACGGGACCTGCTGCGGCGGTCGAACCTCATCGCTGGGGCGACTGGGACTCCGACTCCTGCACTACTCATCACGCCGTCTCGGCGCATATTGACAGAGGCCCCAAGGAACGTGGCTTGTCTGACGAAACCGCGGGTCAGCACACCGACACTGCGTCGCCGCCCGGGCATATGCGTTGACACAGGTTGAGGCACCGAGCCCGTAGCCGTAGCATCTCAGCGAATCGGGACGGTGCGTGTCGACCACTGTGAGCACGCTGTCCGGTCTGCGTTGAGTCGACGATGGCGCGAACTTGCAGCTGCGCGCGAGCGGAGACGGAAGCTCGCGGGGGACTGCGACCGCTAGCTTAGGAAGCCAAGGGAGGCGAGGATCAGAACGGGGGCGGCCCCCAGAGCCACACCGGCAACAAGCTGTGCGAGTGTGTGACGCCTCAAGTACAAGCGGGCAAGGAAGGTCAGACCAACCATCGGGGCCAGCGCAACGCTCACCAGCGGACCGAACACGAATCCAGCGAATAACGTCGCCGAAGCAATGCTGGCCACGTGGGAACTGATCTGCCAGAATGCGTTGATCAGCCCCAGTGATGCCACACCAACGACATTGGAGATGAGAAGGACCTGGAGCAGGCGGGGGCCGCCAAGCGCACGAGCGATCACGAGCGCGATCAATGCGCAACCCGTGCCCACCAGGTAGGGCAGGTGCCGCTCGTGCCTGTTTCTCATGTGAAGGTCCGCGATCCGGCCCGTCTTCAGCAGGTACACGATGAACAGCATCGGCGCCAGCGAGACGAACACGCAGTGGAGAATTCCCCACGCGAGCCCCGCCCAGAAGGGCGTGTCCACCCAAACGACCGCGAACCCAAGCACAGCGAACACAACCATCGGGCTGACGACGTCGGAGTAGACGCGAGCCATCCGTACGACCGTCTCGGATGACCGGCCACTCAGGTCCAACGGCTGCCTGCTGATCGTTTCCTGATTCCTCGACTGCACCACACTGCCTCTCGTATCCATATCATACCAGAATCGGGTCGGATTCGGAAGATGGAAAAGCTGAAAGATGGAGCCAAGCATACCAAGGGGCTGATTCATCGCGATCGCGTCGCGGAGGCTCTCGACGCCGGAAGAAGGGCGAGCCAGCCCCGAGCGGGGAGAAGGGAGGCGGACCGCCAGGAGCTTCGGTTGGCCAGTATCGCGACAAGTCCTCGCGGTCGGCGGAGTGGATCAGAGTTTCGCCCGACTCGCCTGATCTCTCCTCTCCTATGCGTCGACCTGCCTTGCCCGGTGCCCTGGGCTCTTGACCGATTCTCACACGCGTGGTATCATATAGACGTATTGACACGTATCTATAGTTGACTCAACGGTCTGATGATTGATTGTGTAGAGTTCTGTAGAGCTTTGGCTGACGAAACGCGTCAGCGCATCCTGCGGATGCTGCTCGACCAGGGGGAATTATGCGTCGGCGACATCGCGCAGGTCTTTGCCGTGTCGCAGCCCACAGTTTCGCACCATCTCCGTGTTCTCAGGCATCTCGGGCTGGTCAAGCGCCGCAAGGAGGGCAAGCTGGCTTACTACTCTGTCGACCAGGGCAGGATCGTGGAATGCTGTGGGCGCCTCTTCGCCCAGTTCGACGCCCAGGAAGCGTGCGAAGCGTAGAAGACCGTTATTTATGAGTGAACACATAGACGTATTCAGATACATAGTTGCGTAGAAAGGGAGGTAGCATGAGTAGTCCTAGTGACCAGACAATCAGGGAGGCAGTCCGCGAGACTTACGGTGGGATTGCACGTCACGCCCTAACGATTGGTGATGCCGGCGAGCCACGGGAGGCGACGCCGTCATCCTGTTGTGGACCGAGTCTGGATGCAAGCCGCTGCGGCCCGCAGCGAGGCGGCAATTGTTGCGAGCCCAGCATCGGGGTGGCCTCAGATCAAGTTCTTGACTCCGCGCCTGACTGCGAATGCGATGCAGGACGCTTCTACTCTGCCACGGAGATCGGTGACCTGCCCAAGAGCGTCACGGGCTTTGCGCTCGGTTGTGGCAACCCCACTGCCATCGCCGAGCTGCAACCTGGTGAGGTCGTGCTCGATCTGGGCGCCGGTGGCGGCATCGACTGCTTTCTCGCCGCCAAGCAGGTGGGCCCTGAGGGCCGTGTGATCGGGCTGGATATGACGCCCAACATGGTCAAGCTGGCCCGGCGAAACGCGAAGAAGGTGGGCGCAACGAACGTTGACTTCCGCTTCGGCGAGATTGAGGAAATCCCACTGCCCGACGCCTCGGTCGACGCTGTCATCTCCAACTGCGTCATCAACCTCTCTCCCGACAAGGACGCGGTCTTCCGCGAGGCCTACCGCGTGCTGCGACCCGGTGGCAGGATGAGCGTCTCGGACATCGTGATCAAGGGCGAGATCCCTGCTTCGCTGCGAGAGCAGTTGGATCTGTGGGCGAGCTGCGTCGCCGGCGCGCTCGAGGAGACGGAATACCTGGCCAGGATTCGCGGGGCGGGTTTCGGGCAGATCGAGGTCGTATCGCGTGATGCCGTCGTCTCCAGCGAGTGCGGCAGCGACGACGTGTCCAGCGCAGGCAATGACGCGGGGGACGCGCCTTCGTGGGAAGTCATCAGCATCCGGGTCAAGGCGCTTCGGTCGGCACGTACCTGAGCCCTTGCCGTGGCGCACGCCTCGCGCCGGTGCCTGGTGCGCGCCAGGAACAGACTGCACCGCGCGGCGCCGCTCTGGTCAACGTCCTGGAGCCCTCGGCATTGGTCTGGCACGCATGGCCATTCTCGGGGATCGGTGCGGACCCCGGGCAGGCGTTGGCGTCTATCCATGTGTTGCTCTGAGGCGCGCTTGCGGTTGCGGCATGCTCCAACTGGCCGTACAATTGATGCAGTGTCGCCACGGTAGGAATCCACGGGTGGAGGGAGTTCGATGAGTGAAAGCACCACCATATCGCGGCGCCGGTTCTTGGCTGGCGCTGCTGCGAGCGCTGCAAGCCTGACACTGGCAGCCTGCGTGCCCGGCACGGCAGGAGCGATTTCGAAGAAGCCCTTCGGACGGACCAAACACCGAAGCTCAAGGATCATCTTCGGTGGGTACGCGCTGTCCAGCGCGACCGACAAGCAGAAGGTTCGGCTCACCCTGGAAGTGCTGGAGGAGTATGGCATCAACCACATCGACACGGCTCCCTCCTACGGGGGCTCTCACATATGGCTCGGGATGTGGATGAAGGACCATCGCGATGAGTACTTCTTGGCCACCAAGACGGATAAGCGCACCTTCGACGGCGCAATGCGCCAGATCGAATCGTCGCTCACGACGCTGCAGACCGACCATGTGGATCTGTTGCAGCTCCACAACCTGGTTGACCCGGGGGAGTGGGAGACGGCGATGGGCGAAGATGGCGCACTCGCGGCGCTGATCGAAGCCCAGGAGCAAGGGCTGACGCACTTCGTCGGCGTCACCGGACACGGTGTGACCGCCCCAGCGATGCACGCGAAGAGCCTGGAGCGACACGACTTCGATTCGGTGCTACTCCCCTGGAACTATCCAATGGCGGAGAACCCTCAGTACGAGGCCGACTTTGAGGCGCTGCTGGCGCTATGCAAGGATCGGAAGGTGGCCGTGCAGATTATCAAGTCAATTGCGCACGGGGGACCGCACGCGGGGGCCAGCAGGAGCTACAACACCTGGTACCGGCCGCTCGAGGACCAGACTTCGATCGACAGGGCGGTCCACTGGGTGCTGGATTGGAAAGACGCGTTCCTGATCACGTCGGGCGATATGGACCTTCTGCCGATGATCGCGGGCGCAGGAAGCCGTTACCGCAGAGGCCCTTCAGACGGCGAGATGGAACAGATGGTGGCTGACCAGGACATGATGCCGCTGTTCACGTGACGCGAGGTCAATCGGGAGGGTACGATGGCAGACGACGTTGGCTATGTTGTAGACGGCCCCAAGGACAAGACTTGCGCCGACTGCAAGAACTTCGAGCCGTCGACGGCGAATCCAGAGGTCGGCGCGTGCGCCGGGTTTGACGTACAGGCTTCGGCGAGCTGCAACTACTTCGAGAGGAAGGAAGAGACCTAGTACCCGCCCGTCGACATCGTGCTCTCGCACGCGTAGCGCGCCGTGCAGCCGCACGATGCCGGGCCGCTGGGCAGCTACGTCTTGCGCCGCCGCCGCCCACCCTCTCCGCGGTCGGCGCGATCTCGAGCTTGACCGTGTCCGCCCCCGGCAGGCGCCTGGCGAATGCAAGCCGCAGTGCTAGAATCAGTCTGTGAAGCGGGACAGAATACGACTAGTCCTTCTCATAGCCCTGATCGCCCTGCCCGCGTGCGCTGCTGCCTCTGGGCCCGCCAGTCCCAGCGTGGCGCCGAGCCACGTGCCGGCTGTCGCTCCGAGGGACACCCCCACCCCGACACCCGTTCATTCGAGCACGCCGACTCTGGCCCCGACGGCGCCGCCAACACCGACGCCGGTACCGACGAAGACGCCGGCCCCAACGCCGGCGCTCACGCCCACACCCCTGCACCCGTTGATGGTGGAGAGCCTGCGCGCTGGTTCCTATCCGGGCAGCGAGATGGTCATCGAAGAGACCCTCGCGCCCGGCGCCAACTATGACCGCTACGTCGCTTCGTACCTCTCAGAGGGCCTCAAGCAGTACGGGCTGCTGACCGTCCCCCAGGGGGAGCGCCCTGCAATCGGGTGGCCGGTCATCATCTTCAACCACGGCTACATCCCGCCGGACGAATACCGGACAACGGAGCGGTACGTCGCCTACGTCGACGCCTTCGCCAGGAGCGGCTACATCGTCTTCCGGCCTGACTACCGAGGGCACGACGGATCAGAAGGGGAGGCTGTCGGCGCGTACTTCTCGCCTGCGTACACGATCGATGTCCTGAACGCCGTCGCCTCCGTGCAGCGACTGGACGGGGCCGACGCCGAGCGCATCGGTATGTGGGGACACTCGATGGGCGGGCACATCACGCTGCAAGTGATGGTCACGTCGGGCGACGTCAAAGCTGGCGTGATCTGGGCCGGCCTGATGGGATCCTACGAGGACCTGATCGAGCGCTGGTGGTGGCCACGGTGGGGTTGCGAGGAGGGAACGCCCTGCCCTGCCGCCGAGTCGGGAGACGAGAGAGCTATGTGGATCCGCGAGGCTGAAGAGACATACGGGTCGTTCGAGCACAATCCAACATTCTGGAATGCCATCTCGCCTTCCGCCCACGTCGAGGACATCTCCGGTCCGGTTCAGCTCCACCACGGCACCGGCGACGCGACTGTTCCGGTCGAGTTCTCGCAGAATCTACACGATCTGATGGTGGCCCTGGGAAAGCCTGTGGAGCTCTATCTCTACGAGGGGGACAACCACAACATCTCGAACAGTTTCGCGACGGCGATGGCGCGGTCAGTTGAATTCTTCGACCGGTATCTGAAATAGCTCCGGGGTCTCCCTGCTGGGGCCAAGCCCCACAACTGGAAGGGCCAGTACCTCCACAACTGCCACGGGCTGTATGTGCCGCCGCGGCGTCTGCAACGAAGGCCCCGGCCTGACCTGGTCGATTGGCGCACGGATCACGACAGGCGTCGCACCTGAAGCCAGACCGTACAAGGCCCGTAAGACGCCGTCTTTCGCTTCAGAGCCTGGGAGTAGCCTGACCCAAAGGTCCCCGGGGATCTAGGCGCGCCCATCGGCAGATGAGTCTTGACAACACAATCGGGCAATAGGTCGAGCGCGGGACAGCGCTGGCTAGTGACACACGTCGGTCCGACGCCCCGTTTACGGGGCTAGCCGGATTCATCCGGCGCCGTTCCGTAGCCTTGGGCTTGAGCCCAAGGCGAGACGCGGACACGACGCCAGCAGTCCGATTACCCAATCAGTATGTCAAGACTCATCTGCCGATAGCGATGCGATCGCTGCCAGCGAGAACTTGCTACACCTGGCAGGGAGGCTCCCCGGCAAGAGACCGGATCAGCTGCCCGGCCGCCCGCACCGCCTCTGCCGTGCCTGAGACGCCGAGCCAGGAGGATCCTTCAGCGCCCCAGATGCCACCCGCCGCCAGGAGGCAGGCATCGGCTCCCGTGAGCAGCTTGATCGCATCGATCTCCGTGAACACCTCGCCGGCGAAGGGCATCAATCGTGGCCCATCAGCTCCGGGGGCGTTGCATCGGTGTGCCAGCTCGAGGATGTCGCCAGGCACCCGTTTCTCGAGCCCCACTGGGACGATCAACCGCACGCGGCGCCCAATGAACGCTGCGAGCGCTTCGAGCAAGGTCCCACCCTGCGGGTGGCCGATCTGCACAGCGGGGTGCCCGCGGGGATCGAACGCGTGGGCGCCCTTCAGCACGACGTCACCCTCCCTCAGTGACTCACCCGCATCGTAGATCGTCTGGCCCTTCTGCCACACGCCGTCGACAATGACGACGTCGCCTGGGAACTCAGCGTCCGCAGCCTTCGCTCCAGGTGCGACGGTCACACCCCGCCGGAACCCAATGCGCGTGAAGCCGTCACTGATGCCCAGCGCCGACAGGACTTCCTCGGCCACGTAGCCGTTGGTCGTCCCCGCAATGATGACAAGCGTGCCCTTCTCGAGAACGCGTTTCACGTCTGCATGCTGGGCCATGGCTCGCCCGATAAGCCGCTTACCCATTGACGTCGTGACGCAGAACTGCTTCAGCATTGTGCCTCCTTGTCTGGGGCCAGGTCCACCGGCCTGCCTGTTCCTCACCTTGTACGTCGCATTGTAAGGTCAGTCCGCATCCGCTGCAACCGTTCTGCCAGGCCAGGAATCCGCTGCCCGTTCCGTGACCGATCCGGATTCATCCCAACGAACGCCAGGTGAACCGTGCGAGTCCTGGCGAGGAGACCCTAAGGCCAGGCGTCGACACTGGTGTTCCTCGCTGCTCCGGTGTGCTATACTGACTCAGGCGCGAGGCGAGGCCGCCCCCGCTCCAGAGTAGAGGGTGTGCCGAAAGGGCGCGCCGAATCGTTGGATCCGCATCGGATCACCCTGGACCAGTCGGAGCCCACTCCGGTAGAGGAGATTGGAGACGTGGAGGACACCGAAGCACGACGGACCGATCTCCCGCCCGGCTACCCCTATGACTACTTCCACTTCCAGTCCCAGATCGGGCTCACGAAGCACGGCGGGGGGTTCAATGCCACCAAGGATCTGCTCGCTCTTTGCGGTGTCCGCGATGGACAGCACATCCTCGACGTCGGCTGTGGGGCCGGCATCACAACGAGCTACATCGCCCGCGAGTACGACTGTCACGTCACCGGAGTCGACATCTTCGACGAGATGGTCGCCCGAGCCCGTGAGCAGGCGGAGCGGGTCGGGGTCGCCGACCGTACTGAGTTCCGCGTTGCCGACGCGCTTGATCTGCCGTTCGACGACGACACGTTTGATGTAACCTTGTGCGAGTCCGTGACGGCATTCTCCGGGGACAAGCCGCGCAGCCTGCGAGAGGTTGTCCGAGTCACCAAGCCAGGCGGGTACGTCGGCCTCAACGAGGGTACCTTCACCGAAGCCCCAACGCCGGAGCTTGTCAAGTACATCGGCCGCATGTTCGGTCCGGTCACGGAGTTCCTTTCGCCCGATGCCTGGGTCCGGCTCCTCGAGGGAGCCGGACTGCAGGACATCGTCGTGCAGGTCCGCGGACTTGAGGTCGGAGACGCGTTGAGCGCCATCAAGCCGGTTGGATGCAGGGGACTTGTGCGCGCGTCGGCGCGGATGGTCGTGGTGCTCCTTCGGGACAGGTCAGCGCGGCAATTCGCCGGGCGGTCGACGTCCGTACCGGCGCGGCTGCTCAGTACAATGAAGTTCGGCCTCTACGTGGGCCGCAAGTAGAATGCGATCCGCACGCGCAAGACCCGCGAGAAACGCCGACGGTGGGGGTCAGGAAAGGTGCGAGGTCGGAAACGGCGCCCGGTAGCCGGGCGTAGGCCTTGGGGAGCGTGAAACTCGGGCACGAGAAAGGAGAGGGATGGCAAACAAAGCTAGAGTACCGGAGCTCCTGGAGCGGGGGTACAGCGCAGAGACGGCGCTC
>JAUVSX010000228.1 GCA_030596915.1 Chloroflexota bacterium
GTCGGGGGAGGGCACAGGAATGAAGGGGTGGTCCTTGACACCGTTGGGATGCTCAACTATACACAACTATATGCAACAGTTGAGCAGCACGGGCACGGTGGGGTGAGTCTGGGCTCCTGGCTGGAAGCTCGGAGCGCAATACAGCCATCCCGCCACAGGAACACCTTGGAACGGGAGCAATGGGAATGGCTAGTGACGACGCTGTGTTGTACGCCCGCCAGGCGGCCCCGTTTCTGGGGGTTCCTGTCGAGACCGTGAGGAGACTCGCGAGGCGTGGGGAAATCCCCTCGTTCAAGATGGGGACGGACTGGCGCTTCAGCAAAGAGATCCTCCACAGGTGGTTCGAAGAGCAACGGGCGGGCGCGCGGCCTGGGACAGTTCTTGTGGTGGACGACGATCCGCTGGTCCTCCGCGCGATGTCGCGGATGGTCGAGCGGCTCGGCTATCGGGCTCAGGTTGCGACCGATGGAGTCGAGGCTCTCGAACTGGTGTCCCGCAACGTGCCGGACGTGATCCTCCTCGACATGGCAATGCCGGGTATGAACGGGGCCGAGTTCCTCGACCAACTCCGGCCGGCGCATCCGGATCTGCCAGTGGTGATCGTCACGGGGCATCCGGACGGCGTCCTCGTGCACAGGGCCGCTCAACATGCACCGATCATGTTGCTCACCAAGCCGGCCGACCGGACGCAGCTCGAGCGCACGCTCAGGACGGTCCTGGGGAATCCCCCGCGCGCCAGCCGAGCAGAGAGGACAGGGTGATGAACGGCAGCTCTGAAACCGAGGCTCAGCTCATCGAAGAACTCCGAAACGTGCGCCGGCAACAGCACGCGCTTCTGGACAGCACGTCGGACGCCATCATCACCACCGACCTTGACTCCGTCATCCAGAGCTGGAACAGGGCCGCGGAAGCGCTGTACGGATGGAGCACCGAGGAAGCCATCGGCCGTCGAGTGGGTGAGCTGGTCCCAACCGAGTACGACGATCGGGATGACGACGCGCTGGCCACACTCCTGGCCGAGGGCACCGGGAGCGGGGAAGTGGTGCAGACCCGGAAGGACGGAACACGAATCCTCGTTCATACGTCCACCGACCTGGTGAAGGATGATGCCGGTCATCCCACACATGTCGTGAGTATCAATCGCGACATCACCGAGCGCAAGCAGATGGAGGAGGCGCTGGACAAACGCCGGGCGTTCTACGATGCGGTCTTGGAGTGTATCGTGGATGGCATCGTGACGTGCGATCAGGATGGCAAGCTGACGTATTTCAACCGGGCCATGTGCGAGTTCCACCGCTTGCCTGCGGAGCCGATTCCGCCGGAGGAGTGGCCGAACCACTACGACCTGTACGAGCCGGACGGCAAGACGCCGCTGGCACATGAGCGTGTCCCGCTGTTCCGGGCGTGGAAAGGCGAGGAGGTGACCGGCCAGGAGCTGGTCGTCGTGGCGAAGGGGCTTCCTGCCCGCACTCTGATCTCGACCGGCCGGAAGCTGATCGATTCCAGCGGGAATCCGATCGGGGCGGTGGTGTCGCTGCACGACATCACCGAGCGCAAGCAGATGGAGGAGAAGCTAGTTAGAGCGGAGGCGGAGTGGCAAGCCACCTTTGACGCCACGAACGATGCAGTGTTTGTTCTCGACCAGGACCATCGCGTTCTGCGCAGCAACAGGAAGGCGGAGGGAGTATTCCAGCGCCCCTGCAGCGAGGTGATTGGCAAACACTGCTGTGAGATCGTGCATGGAACAGCGAGCCCTCTCCCCGGGTGCCCCTTCGTCCGGGCGAGAGACAGCCTGCTGCGTGAGACACTGGAATTGAGGGTCGATGACCATAGTTGGCTTCAAGTCACTGTGGATCCAATCCTAGACGCGAGCGGCCGGTTTGCCGGCGCGGTCCACGTGGCAGCCGACATCACGGAGCGCAAGCGGGCGGCAGAGGCGCTGCAGGAGATGAACGATATCCTCGAAGCAAGTACCGCCGTGGTCTTTCTCTGGCGCAACGAGGAGGGCTGGCCAGCCGATCATGTCTCCCACAATGTCAGCAAGCTCTTCGGTCATACGGCGGAGGATTTCTGCACGGGCGGCATATCTTACTCCAACGTGATCCATCCTGATGATCTGGAGCGCGTCGAGACCGAAGTCGCGACCTTCAGCGCCGAGGGGACGCGAACGCACTTCGAGCACGAACCGGACCGCATCGTCACCAAGGACGGGTCCGTGAAGTGGGTCGATGATCGGATGGCGATTCGCCGTGATGCGGCCGGCCGCATCACGCATTATCAGGGTATCGTTCTCGACATCACCGCGCACAAGCGGGCGGAGGAGGAGCTGAGTCGAAGCAATGAGCGTTTCCAACTTGCCTTCGAGATTGCCAACATTGCGATTTGTCTGGTGGATCTTGATCAGCGTTTCATTGCGGTCAACAACCAGATGTGCAACATGTTCGGCTATACCAAGGAAGAGTTCGAAAGCATGGGCGTCAAAGATATCACTCATCCAGAGGACTTGGATATTGCCCCTCAGTTCATCCAACGTGCGTCATCAGGCGAGATTGACAACCAGCGGCTCATCAAGCGATATGTGCACAAGCAGGGGCGTCCTATCTGGGGAGAGGTGTCGAGTGTGATTGTCCGCAGTGACCAAGACGTTCCGGCATTCTTCATTTCCTATGTGCTCGACATCACCGACCGCAAACAGGCCGAGGAGGCACTGCGCCTGAAGGACCTCGTCTTCGAGACCTCCGTGGCGGCGAGCAACATAACCGACCCAGAAGGTGTCATCACCGATGTCAATCAGGCCTTTCTCGAGACCTGGGGCTATTCCGGCAGAGACGAGGTCATTGGCATGCCAGCTGTCCGCCTGCTGCTCCGTGAAGAAGACGCCTTGGAGATCGGTGGTATCCTCAGGGTGTCGGACACGTGGTCGGGCGACTACGTCGCGAGAAGGAAGGACGGTTCGACGTTCGTCGCCATGGGCCACGCGACGGCGCTCCGCGAAACGACGGGTGAATTGTTGGGCTATCACCAGTCTGTGATCGACGTCACCGAGCGGCGCAGCCTTCAAGCCAGCCTCGCCCAGTCAGATCGACTGACCAGCAGGGGCATGCTAGCCGCTGGCGTGGCGCACGAGATCAACAACCCGCTGTCCTACGTGCTCTACAATCTGGAGAGCATGGCAGAAGATCTGCCGCGTCTGCTCGAGGGAATCCGATCGGCTCAGGCAGAACAGGACGCTCTCGACGCGGATGGGGCCACCGTCGCACCAGACGAAAGCGACAAAGCGGTCAGCCCGTGGATGCTCGAGGACCTTATCGAGCGCACCCGAGAGGCGGGCGACGGGGCGCGCCGCATCAGGGACATCGCTCGTGGCCTGGGCGCGTTCTCGCGAGTCGAGCGCGACGAGCTGATCCCACTCGACCTGCATGCCGCCATCGAACACGCCATCAACATGTGCTTCAACGAGATCAAGTACCGGGCCCGGCTGGTCAAGGATTTCCGCCCCGTGCCCACGATCCTGGCCAGCGAGGGCAGACTGGCCCAGGTGGTACTCAACCTGCTGGTCAACGCGGCCCACGCCATCGACGAGGGCGACGTCGAGCACAATGAGATCCGGATCCGCACCTGGTCTGAGGGCGATGACGCCTTCTTTGAGGTGCGCGACACCGGCAAGGGCATCCCACCCAAGGATCTGGACCAGCTTTTCGAGCCCTTCTTCACCACCAAGCCGGTGGGTGTGGGCTCGGGGCTCGGGCTTTCCATCTGCAAGAGCATCGTCAGCGGCTACGACGGCGAGATCGCCGTGAAGAGCAAGGTCGGCGAAGGGACCTCCTTAACCGTGCGTCTGCCCATTCGGCGGGCGGAGACCGGGCAGGTCGAGACCCATGGAGCCGCCGAGCCTGCGGCAGATCCGGCCGAGCGCGGTCGGATTCTGGTCGTCGACGACGAGGCGCCGATCCGCTCGATCCTGAAGCGGCTGCTGGGAACCCACCACGAGATCGTGACGGCTAAGTCGGGTGCGGCGGCCCAGGAACTGCTCGAACGCGATCGGAGTTTCGACTTGATCATCTGCGACATGATGATGCCAATGATGTCGGGCATGGACCTGCACAAGTGGCTCGTCGAGACGGACCCCGACCTAGCAGAGAACCTGCTCTTCATCACTGGCGGCGCCTTCACGCCCAAGTCCAGCGAGTACATGGCCGGCGTCAAGAACCTGCAGGTCGAGAAGCCGTTCAACAGCAGGGATCTCCGGCGTCTGGTGAGCGGGCTGGTCGCGGCTGCGAAGTCAAAGAAAAGACAGAGCGCCTGATCAACCGCGGCTGCACACCTGACCGCTCGAGCTTCGTCACCTCGGTCGCCAGCATTTCGACGCGTCGATCCATCCCGTCCGCCTCCCCCTCTACCAGCCCAGATCCCTCCCAACCAGCACGAGGCCTCCCCGGTCTCCACACTCCGTTGGCTACGTCACAGCGCTTCCTACCGCTGCCGCAGACGAGGGCAGAGAAAAGGCTTGACACCGCAACTTCGTGCAACTATATACAACTACGTGCAATCTGCAGGAGGCTCAAACTCGGGAGACGGAGTCCTCGGCCTTGATGAAGAGGCCCGATCGCAGGTAAAGCGTGTTGCTGCACGTATCACCCTGGAACAGGAGCAGCCGGAATGGCAAGTGATGATGGTGCGCTGAGAGGCCGCCCAGCGGTTTCATCTCGCTATGGAGGTCCCTGCCGGGGTCGTGGTCTCAGCAGCTCAGTGGCTGTGGCCGAGCGGCCGGTACCACGCTCGCATCCATGGAGGGCAATCGTGTCGGACATCGCCGGTATTTCGGATTCGACCAGACTCGGCATCGCCCTGCTTCTGAGCCTTGCTGATGCACACCTTGACCGGGTCACTATAGACACCCTAACAGACGCCACTGGCGCGACCTACGCTGCGGTCGCGCGCATCCTCCGACGGCTCGCACAGGCAAGGCTCGTGCGCAGCGCTCGCGGACCCGGCGGCGGTTGGAGACTCAGTGTTCCGCCAAACTGCATATCCCTCCATCGGGTGCTCAGAGCCCTAGGAGCCACCGCTACCTCACACGGCGAGGGCGCCAACGGAGAGAGGATGACCCACAGAGGGTCAGTCTTGCTCGACAACGTCATCAGGCAGTGCGAAACCCCTCTGGTACGCGCCCTTGTCGACGTGTCACTGGCTGACCTGCTGGACATGGAGCTGCGGGGTCTGGAACTTGCGTCCTCGAGCGACCCTTTCACGAAGCTCGAGCTAGAGAGTCCCCCCGCCAACCTACGGGAGTCCTAAGGTCGGACTCTTTGAGCTACGACTCTGGCACGTGGAGTGCAGAACGCTGTCATCCACCACGCCGGACGCGCACGGCGCACTCGAGCTTAGCCAATCGTCTTTCACAGAGTGAGCGCCACCTCACTCTCTGCGCGCATCGCTCTATTCACTGACCTCAGCATTTGATTTCACGCCAGCGCGAGCACGACGGCACGGTTGGTGCTCTGGGGATGGCGGCGTGGGATTCGACATCTGCGCCGCAGCCGGCCGAGATTCTCGTCAAGCCGGGTCCTATCAACGATCTCGAGTTCGACATCATCAGAACGCACCCACAGGTCGGCTACGACATGCTCAAGGACATAGACTTCCCGTGGCCCGTGGCCGAGGTCGCACTGAAGCACCACGAGAGGATGGACGGCCCCGGCTATCCACTCGGTCTAAAAGGAGACGAC
>JAUVSX010000116.1 GCA_030596915.1 Chloroflexota bacterium
GATGGGCGGGGGGGGCTCCGGCGGGGCGGGCGCGATGACCGGCGACTGAGCGGAGGGGAGGGCGGCGAGGCGGGGGTGGTACCAGCCGGTGGGCTCCCCGGCTGGTACCTGGTACCGCTCGCCCTCGATGGCCGCGGGACGCTGGCCGCCGACTGGCTGGGTGAGGCCGAGGTCGTCTTTCGAGAGCGAGGGCTGCGGGGCGGGCCAGCCTATACCGTCTACCGGTGGCGCAGGCAGGGTGAGACGGGCGTCGAAGGGATGGTCCAGCAAGCTTGGACGAGCCCGGTCTTGGCGCCCGGCAGAGCCGATGTGCAGGCATCGCTGTTTGTGCCGGCTGACGTAGGGGGCGAGGCCGCCTTCCTAGGATACCATCTCTCCGCAGAGACCGCCGCGCCAGGGGACGAGCTGATTCTGACGACAGCCTGGCGCGTGATCGCGCGCCCGACTGATCCAGCCCTGTCTCTGTTTGCCCATCTGGTTGGGCCGGGTGGCGTGATGAGCGTGGGCGATGGGCTAGGGTACCCAGCCATACAATGGGCCGCGGGCGATGTGTTCCATCAACGAAGCACGCTGCTCGTGCCTGCGGACGCGCCAGGCGGGACGTATTGGGCTCAGGTTGGTCTGTACTCCCTGGCCACTGGTGACCGCCTGCCCGTCCTGCAAGGGGAGGCCCCTGTCGCTGATCGCGTGCTGCTAGGGCCAATTTGGGGCGTCGGCGATGGGTAACCGTGCTGGCTGGCGCGACGGCGCAGCATTCCTGGGCTTCGCTGTGTTGGCGCTCGTCTTCACCTATCCGCTCGTGCTCCAGCTCGGCACGCACCTGGGAGGGGCGGGTGACGACCCGTGGATCTTCTACTGGAACAACTGGTGGACGAGACAGGCCCTCAAGGAGGGTGCCAGCCTCTACTGGACGCCCTACCTATACTACCCGCAAGGCGCGAGCTTGGTGTACCACTCCTTCAGTTGGACCAACTCGCTGCTCGCCCTTCCGATCGAGCGATTTGTGGGCTCCATCGCCGCCTACAACCTGGTGCTGATCTTCGGCTACGCGTTCAGCGGGTGGGGAACGTATATGCTCGTCGTCTACCTGACGGGGAGGAGGGGGGCCGCCTTCGCTGCTGGGCTGGCCCTCGCGTTCTCCCCGTACCGAATCACCCAGGCCAGCCATCCTATGTTCGTCACCATCGGGTGGCTGCCGCTGTTTCTCCTGTTCCTCATCCGCGCGGTCCGCGAGAGGCGGTTCGTTCACGCTTTCGTGGCCGGCCTCTTCCTCGCGTTGACGGGGCTGACAGCGTGGCATCTATTCATCTTCGCCTGGATGACCCTTGGCATTTGCATCGCATACCTGCTCCTTTGGGAGCGTGCATGTTTGACGGCGCGATCGTGGGGTATGATTGCGCTAGCGGCGACCGTGGGGTTGGCGCTCGTGATGCCGGCGCTGTACCCACTGCTTGAGGTCGAGTTGGGGGGCCAAGCCGACGAGGAGATCTACGTGCCCCAAGACGAGAGGACGCAGACGGACCTCCTGGCATATGTCGTCCCAAACCGGCTGCAACCGGTCTACGGGGACCTCTTCACGCCGGTCTACAACCGCTTCCAGAAGAACAGGAACTACGTGGCCTTTCTGGGCTTCTCGGTTATCGCATTAGCGCTCCTCGGCGTGTGGCAAGCCCGCCGGCGGGCTTGGTTCTGGGTGCTGTTGGCCGCGTTCTTCGGCTTGATGGCGCTTGGGCCTGTGCTCCGGTTCAACGGACAGCTCTACCCGGGCGTGCCGATGCCATACCGGCTACTTAGCTGGACTCCCTTTGTGAAGCTGCTCAAGCAGCCCGACCGGTTCAATCTCGTGCTCGGGCTTCCGATCGCGGTTCTGGTTGGATACGGAGTTTGCGCCGTGCAAGATCGCTGGGGCGCTCGTCTGCGACAAGGATGGCGGTGGGTGATTCCGACGGCTTGTGCTATGCTGATAGCCTGGGAGACCGTGTCGGTCCCGATGTGGACGATCTCAACGGACCACCCCCCGGTCGTGGACCGGTTGCGCAGCGAGGAAGGGGAGTTCGCAGTGCTAGACCTGCCGATGGGACGCGCAGCGGACAAGCGCTATCTGTACTACCAAACGATACACGAGAAGCCCATTGTGGGTGGACACATCTCCCGTCCCTTGCCAGGCACCTTCGACACCATCGACGCTAGCCCGCTATTGCGTCTGCTGTCCGATGGCCTGCCGGTCGACCTGGAGGCCGAGGCTTTGGCCCAGGAGATGGCGAACCTGGGCGCGACTGGAATCCGCTACATCATACTCCACAAGGGCCGCGCGCCGGCTGACCTGGAGGCCGACTGGCGCGAGCGGTTTGGGCCGTGGCAGGCTTATCAGGACGACTGGGTCGTGGTTTATGCCACGACGGAAGGAACGGGATTGTGAACCCAGGCAAGATCATCCGTCGCCCGGGTACCCGCTGGTTCTTGCTCGCTGTAACTGTCTACACCGTCGCCACGGTCGTACTGATGTATCCTCTGCCCTTCCGAATCCGCTCTGCAATCGCAGGGCTGGACACGCCAAGTGCGGACTTCCACCAGTACACCTGGTGGCTCTGGTGGATGAAGTATGCGGTGGTGACCCCCGGCGCCGGACTGGCACGCATCACGCTCATCAATCACCCCGTCGGCGTCTATCATCCTTTCCTGCTTACGACAATCGGCGTCGGTCTGACTGCGCTGCCGTTCTCTCTCCTGTTCACTCCGGCCGCTACCTACAACATCCAGGTGCTGTTGTCGTTCATCCTGGCCGGCCTGAGCATGTACTGGCTCGGGTCCGAACTGACTGGCGATCGCAGGGCGGGGCTTGTCGCCGGATTCATCTATGCGTTCTTCCCCAACAAGACTGGACACGTGCTGGCAGGACACCTCCCCCAGCTCACGGTCTATTGGTTTCCCCTCTACACCCTATTCCTGTGGCGCGCCGTGCGCAAGCCAAGCTGGCGCAATACGCTCCTGGTGGCCCTCACACTGGTGCCCGCTTGCCTGGTCCACGTGATGCACATAGCCTACCTGATCCTGCCCATCACTGTGACGGTGTTGTTCGTGGCATGGATGGAGATGAAGAGAGCCTTCTTCGTCCGGCGGCGCATCCTCTCGCTTCTGGCCGCGTTCGGACTGGCCGCTCTGGTGGTTGCACCGTTCCTTCTGCCGACCGTTTTCCTTGCTGCGCAGGATGCCTCCTACCTATCCAAGACAGGCATCGTCAAGAGTTCCACCGATCTGCTTGCATTCTTCACCCCATCCCCGTATCACCCGGTGATGGGGCAGGCAGGCCTGTTGCCACGGTTCGCGGAGCGCGTCTTCGACACACCGGAGGCCCTACGTGAGGGGCTAGCCTATCCGGGGTTGGTGGTAGTTGGCCTTGCGATATACGCGCTGATCCGGCGGAGGAGGGAGACCTGGGTCTGGGCTGTGCTCGCGCTAGCTGCGGCCACCCTCTCAATGGGACCGCTGCTGAAGATTGGCAACCAGTTGGCTGTCTATCAGGTGGACTGGTACAAGAGTTTCACTGTGCTTCCGTACGCGCTGCTCCAACGATTGCCGATTCTTGGCGTGGGCCGCACACCCGGCCGGCTTAACGAAACGACGATGTTTGCCCTTGCTGTGCTTGCTGCATACGGCGTCGCCGAGCTTGGTCGCGCGCTGGCTCACCGCGTGCGCCTCTTGCGGCTGTTGCTGGTCCTGCTCGTGCTCGCCATTGGCTTCGAGTATGTTGTGGTATGGCCATTCCCTGTCGCGCCGGCCGAGATCCCCGCGAGCATGGAAACCATCGCCGATGATCCTGGCGCTGGTGCGGTCCTTCATCTCCCCGCCGCCAGGGGTGTGGGCAACCTGGCGCTCTACTACCAGACAGCCATCGGGCGACCGATCGTCGGTGGCTACATCCACCGTAACCCTCCCGAGATGATTCCGTGGACGGTGACGCTGAAGCGGCTTGGGATTCCTGACGCCGCAGGGGGTGACGCGGTACCGCGGCCGAGCCCGAGCGGACGGGTGGCCTGGTTGCGCCACTTCGACATCGACTACGTCGTCGTCCACTCGGCAGAGGTGCGGGGTGGCGCCGAGTCGCGACGTTTCATCGAGACCTTGCTAGGGCCCCCAACCGCAGAGGATAGCACGCTGGCCGTATTCCGGGTGCCCAATGCTGTTCCTGCGCTGGAGAGTCCACGCCTATACACTTTCGGGGGGGGATGGCACCCTGCCGAGAAGGACGGGGACACGTGGAGGCGCTGGCTGTACGACGATGGCCAGTTGCACGTCTACTCAGTTGGCGATGAGGTAGGCAGCCTCCAGTTCACGGTTGATTCCCCTCTGGATTTTCCAGTGTTGGAGATATACCTGGGCGAACATCTGCTGGATTCCATTGTGGTGGGGGACCGGGCCACGTACGTGACCCATCCGTTCACCCTCACAGGAGGGATGCACACGCTGCGATTCCACGCGCGCGGTGGCTGTGTGGCGGTGGTCGACGATGCCCGCTGTGGGGAAGAGACGCTGTACTCGCCGCCTTCAGACAGCGACCCCTTGCCGTGCGATCCCGATACGATACGGGACACCTGCCGCACCTTCGTCATCGATCGCGTATCGTTTGTGTCCGAAGCGGAGGCGCAGGCTGGTGAGGGCATCGACATCAATCTGGGCGACGAGATGCGTCTGCGGGGCTGGCGCATAGACGACAGCCTGCTCCGGCCTGGCGGAGCGCTGACTGTCACCCTCGCCTGGGAGCCTCAGGTCGAAGTGAGTGACCGATATGTGGTCTTCGTGCACCTTCTCGCGGCCGATGGAACCCTCGTGGCGCAGCACGACGCGGCGCCCATAGGTGCGTTGTTACCGGCGTCCGCCTGGCCCCGGGGGACAACCCTCACCTATCCCGTGGCGCTCGCGCTGCCCGCCGAACTGCCCTCAGGGGAGTACCGTGTTCTGGTGGGCGTCTACCTGTGGCCGAGCATCGAGCGGCTGCCCGTGCCGGCGGACGTCCCGGGCGCTGAGGTCAGGGCAGTCGAGCTGGGGACCGTACAGGTGGCGCCGTGATCAGGAGCCAACAGTGAGTTGGCGTAGGCATCTGGCAGTCTTCGCCTTGTTCTCGATGGTGACGCTGGTCGTCACGTATCCGCTACCACTCCAGATGAACAGTACCCTGGGAGGCGGCGACATCGACGTCTACATCAACCCTTGGGCGGACTGGTGGACGCAGCACGTGCTCAACACGCCGGGGGAGTCGCTCTACTGGACAGACTACCTCTTCTTCCCGGATGGAGTCAGCCTGGTTTTCCACTCCTTCAGCCACACCAACACGGCGATCTCCCTGATGCTGCAACCGTGGCTGGGACAGCCCGCTGCCTACAACGTCACGATTCTGCTGGCCTACGCACTGTCCGCCTTCGGGATGTATCTGCTCATAGCGTATCTCACAGGGTCGACGGCAGCAGGCGTCGTGGCTGGGACAGTGTTCGCCTTCAATCCGTATCAAATCTTTCAGGCCTCGCACCCAGTCCTTGTGTCGGTCCAGTGGATGCCCTTCACGCTGCTGTACCTCGTGCGCTGGCTACGGGACCGTAGGCGGTGGCAGCTCGTGCTGGCGGCGGTGTTCTTCCTACTCAATGCGCTGACGAGCTGGCACCTGATGATCCTCCTATCGCTGTGGCTGGTGCCGTATGGCGCGTACTTCCTGGCTACGGAGCGTCGCCGCTCCCTCTGGGAGCGCGTGCGCGGCCTGGCGGCCTTTGTGCTGCTGGCCGGTCTTCTGGTCCTGCCGTTCATTTGGCCCCTAATGCGCGAGCAGCTAATGACAGCGCGGTCGTACGTGACCTTCGCTCTGGGCAAACCCCTTGGGATGGATGTGCGAAACCTGGGTCTGCCGCAATGGATAGAGCCTGGCGTTCGTCAGGATGGATACCTTGGGTTGGTGGTGATCTTGCTGGCGGGGCTGGGCGTGTGGCGGCGAGGCCGGGAAGCGTGGCTCTGGTTCGGCAGCGCGGTGGTCTTTCTCCTCATCGCGATTGGCCCGGTTCCGCGGTTTGACGGGCAGCCGATCGAGTGGCTGACCCTACCCTGGTCGCGCCTGTTTATGCCGCTCCTTAAGCGTCCCTTTCGTTTCCAAGTGCTTGTGATGTTCGGCCTCGCAGGGGCGGCCGGGTACGGCTGGACAGTCATTGAGGGCTGGCTAGCACGAGCGAGATGGAAGGCGCTGGCTCCGGCTATCCTCGCGGCAGTCCTCCTGCTGCTCGTTCTGGACTACACTCACTTGCCGTTCCCCACGACCAGTCCAACGGTCTCACTGTTCTATGAGCAACTGGCCTTGGAGCCCGGCGAATTCGCCATAGCCCCTTTCCCAGCGAACCGCACGCACTCAAGGTTCCACATGTACTACCAGATCACTCACGGCAAGAGGATTATGGGCGGTCACGTCTCGCGTACCCCACCTCAGGCGTACGATGTCCTGAAGGGGGACGATTTCATCCAGGCGCTCAAGTCATTCGATCCGGACGTGTCGGCACTTGCCGAGGTGTCGCGTGGGTTCGACCATCTGGAGCGGACAGGTGTCCGCTACGTCGTGTTGCACAAGGATCTCATGTCAAGCAAGGCGCCTGATAGAGTGACGGCTTTCCTGTCGCTGCAGCCAGTATATGAAGACGAGTACCTTGTTGCCTATCGCACTGATCTCCAGATGGGGCGCGACTACACGCTGGCGCACGAGCTGACGCCCGGTCTGGGGCTGCTGAGGGCGACCGTGACTCCGGCCGATAGCGCGTATCAGGGGACGTTCGTGGGCTTGGACCTGTACTGGGGGGCCGCCGTGCCGCCGGAGCAAGACCTGGTGCTTCGGGTGGAGTTGGTCCCACCCGCGGGAGACGTCGCCCAGGCGACTCGCTTACCGATACGCGCGGGAGAGCGGACCTCTCAGTGGACTCCGAACACCCTGGTGGTTGAGTCATACCGTATGCGAGTTAACGCCCGGGTCGCGCCTGGTCAGTACGAGCTGCGGGTAGGCGTGGCAGACGAGGAGACGGGCGAACAGGTGGGGAGAATGGCCATGGTCGCTTCTCTGGAGATTCTGCCCGTGGCGCGGAGCTACGATCTGCCAGCACCGCAGGTAGAGGCGGACGGTTGCTTTGGCGAGAGCCTCTGTCTGTTGGGCTACGACGCCGCGCACGACGATGATAGGCTGGTTCTGTTACTGTACTGGCAGGCAACCCGGCTGATGGGCGAAGACTACGTGATCTCCACTCGGCTGGTGGATCCGTCGAGCGGCGCGTTCGTGTGCCAGAAGGACGCCGCCCCTCGCGACTGGACCTACCCAACCACCTGGTGGGACGTGAATGAGGTCGTGAGCGACACAGTCGTATGCGAGATCGGACCGCTTCCTCCTGGGCGGTACCGGCTGGAGGTTGTGGTCTACGATTCGATGTCCGGCGAGGCGCTGGCCGTATCAGGTGCAGGTGAGCAGCAACAGGCAGTGGGTCAGGTGCTGCCACTGGGCGAAATCGAGCTACCGTAGAGCGTGTTGCCGATGCCGTCAGAGAACCCTCAAGTCATCGCCTCCCCTTTTCCCCACGTCGCCGCGGGCGCGAGGCCGCCCGCGCCCGCTATGAGGCGGCCGGGTAGAGGCTGCTCGCTAGATGCTGAGTCTCCCGAATGTGTTGGATGGCCCACGTGACAACGGACGAACGGCGAATCAAGAGCCACAGGTGGATGCTCGTCGCGCTGGCCGTGACGATCTTTCTGGTCGCGTTTGTACCGCGCGCCGTGGTCCCGATCTCTCGCCCCCCTCAGTGGTACACTCGCTCGGTGCAGTTCATCCACGATGTAGGCCGGGGCGCCTTTGGGGAGACCGTCACCTCCGAGCACCCGGGGGTCACCACGATGTGGCTCTCGGGGATCGCCCTCCGGCTCGCGGGCGTGACCCCCGAACAGCGGCAGGGTGGCGCGTACGTAGACCCACAATCCCTGACCGCGCGAGAGTCGGCTATTGGCGTGCTGCCTCGGGCGTTCGTCATCGCCGCCCTCAGCGGAATGATGTACGGCTTTCTCGTCCGGCTCTTCGGCCCCTTGGCGGCGTTCAGTGCGGCATTGCTTATGGCGCTGGACCCCTTCTTCCTGGCCAACTCCAAGGTGTTGCACGTGGATGGTCTGCTGGCCGCCTTTATGACGGCCTCGGCGCTGAGCGTGCTGCTGTTCACGCGAACGAGGCGCA
>JAUVSX010000066.1 GCA_030596915.1 Chloroflexota bacterium
AGCGCGCGCCGCTATTGGCTCACGCCGGCCAGATGGCTGGCGAGCTGGCCGATCTGCTTGTTGCGCAGGGCCTCCAGGCTGAGAGCCTCCGACTGGGCCTGGAGGAGGAGGGCGGCGGCGAACACGCTGCTGGTGCGTTGGTCAAGCCGCCCTCGGCGGACGCGGAGAAGTTGGCGCGTCTGGTGGAGCGGCTGTTGGAAGAGCTGGAGCCTGCCTGGCCGGTCGCGGCGGTCTCTCTGGTCGCCTATCCCTTGCGTCCTTTCCACCTTGGGGCAGCCCAGTTGGGGTTCTTCCGGGGGACGCTTGATCTCGCGTACGGGGACATCCGGTCCCTTGATATGATGCAGCACAGCGACCGCCGCAGCCGGCCGCGGTATCAGCGCCTGCGCGAGGCGCTACGGCGACTGCAGGAACGATTTGGTGACATGGTCGTTATGATCGCGTCGTTGGTTGGGCCGCCACCACCGCGCCCGGTGCTGGTAACGGTCGACCAGGGCGGGATGCCGTGTGCGCTGATCTGGCGAGAGCGCATCAGGGAGGTGACGCTTATCTATGAGACCTGGCGCGCGCGCACTAGCTGGTGGCGCTATCCGGTTGAGCGAGACTATTTCCGCCTGGAGACTAGCGATGGGCAGGTGCGAGTCGTGTTTCGCGACCTGGGGACAGATCGATGGCTGTTGGAACGACGTCACATTTGATCCGTCAGTCTGCCCCCGCGGGATACGTCGAACTGCACGCGCATTCGAGCCACAGCCTGCTGGATGGCGTCCCGGCGCCCGAAGCGTTGGTGGAGCGGGCAGCGCATCTGGATATGCCGGCCCTGGCCCTCACCGATCACGACGGACTCTATGGCGCTGTTCGCTTCATGCTGGCTGCGCAAGAGGCTGGCATCAAGCCTATCCTGGGGGCCGAGATGACGCTCGTTGGGAACGAGGTAGCCCCCCCCCCGAGCTGGGGGAGGCGGGCGCGCGCCGCGGACGGCGCGTTGGGGGTGGCGTCGGCCGCAGATTCGGTCCACCTGACCTTGCTGGTCGAGACGGCGGAGGGATACGCTAACCTGTGTCGCCTGATCACACTGGCGCGACGTGACCAGGAGAAGGGAGTCGCCTACCTGGCTCACCGTGACCTGGCTGCCCACACCGGTGGCCTGATCGCCCTCTCCGGTTGTCGTCAGGGGGAGATTCCCAGGCTGGTGTTGGCCCGCCAGTTCGAGCGGGCGCTGGAGGTGGCCCAGGGCTATGCGCGCCTCTTCGGCCCCGATCGTTTCTTCATCGAGTTGCAGCGCCACTACCGCCAGGGCGATAGCCGTCTCTTGGCCGGCCTGTTGGTGTTGGCTGATCGCGCCAAGCTGGACCTGGTTGCTACCGGGAATGTCCATTATCTCTATCCCCACGAGCGCCAGGTCCACGATGTCCTGACCTGCATTCGCACCCGTACCACGCTGGACGACGCCCAGCATCTGCTGCGCCCGAACACCGAGTACCTTCTGCGCTCCCCACGCGAGATGATGGACCTCTTCCCCCATCACCCGATGGCTGTGGAGAACAGCTTCCGCATCGCTGAGCGCTGCGCCCCCGCCGGCGACTATCTTCCCAGTGGTCCTCAGGTGCTGCCTCGTTTCTTGGTTCCCGATGGCGGGTCGGCCAAAGGATACCTGCGCCAGCTATGCCTGCAGGCGCTCGACAAAGCGGCTGGGAACCGCGGCGCTGTTTCCGCGCGCCGGCCCGCCGACGCGGCGTCTCGGGAGCAGTTGGAGCGGGAGCTGGCCGTGATCGAGCAGGCTGACCTGGCCGACTACTTCCTGATTATGTGGGACATCGTCCGCTTCTCTCGCCAGGCGGGTATCCGCTGCCAGGGGCGTGGCAGTGCCGCGAACTCGATAGTCGCCTATCTGCTGGGCATCACGCCCGTCGATCCTGTCGCCTGCGACCTGGTCTTCGAGCGGTTTCTCTCCCCGGAACGAAACGCACCGCCCGACATCGACATCGACTTCGCCGCTGACCGCCGGGAGGAGGTGATCCAGTATGTCTACCAGCGCTACGGTGAGGAGCACGCCGCGATGGCCTGCACGATGGTGACCTTCCGCGCTCGCTCCGCCGTGCGTGACGTGGCGCGCGCCCTGGGCTTTCCACCACCGCTCGTAGAACGGCTGGCCGGAGCGCTTGACGTGCGCGACGCCGAAAGCGTCGATGAATCGCGGGGGCTGACCGAGACGTTCGGCTTGGACCTGGCCGGCAAGCCGTTCCAGCACCTCCTGCGCATCGTGCCACAGATGGATGGTATCCCGCGCCATCTGGGAATCCACAACGGTGGCATGGTGCTCTCCGGCCCACCCCTGTGTGAGATTGTGCCCCTGGAGCCGGCCACGATGCCCGATCGCGTCGTCACTCAGTGGGACAAGGATGGGCTGGAGGGGGCCGGGATGATCAAGGTCGATATCCTGGGACTTCGTATGCTGTCGTCCATCGAGGATGCGGTCACCATTGTCGAGGCCCAGACCGGGGCGCGGCCAGACCTGGGTGCACTGACGCCAGATGATCCGGCAGTCTACGATATGCTCTGCCGGGGGGAGACGGTGGGCGTATTCCAGGTGGAGAGCCGCGCGCAGTCCAGCCTGATCCCCCGCTACCAGCCCAGAAGCTTCACCGACCTGGTGATCGAGATTTCCCTCATCCGCCCTGGCCCGATCCAGGCGCAGATGGTCCATCCCTACCTGCGCCGCCGGGAGGGCGTGGAGCCGCCGACCTACCTCCATCCACTGATGGAGCCTGCCCTGGCGGAGACGTTGGGTGTGATGGTCTTTCAGGAGCAGGTGCTCAAGGTGGCGCGGGACCTGGCGGGCTTCACACCAGGTCGGGCGGAACTCCTGCGCCGGGCACTCTCGCACAAGCGGGCTGCCGCGAAGATCGCGGGCTTCCGCGACGAGTTCATTGCTGGCGCCGTTGCTCAGGGGCTGACCGAGGAGCTAGCTGAGCAGGTCTTCGCGCAGCTACAAGGCTTCGGTGGGTATGCCTTCCCCAAGAGCCACGCGGCCGCCTTCGCGGTTCTGACCTACCAGTCGGCCTGGTTGCGCTGCTACCATCCCGCGGCCTTCTTCGCCGGGCTCTTGCGCCACCAACCGATGGGCTTCTACCCGCCGCACGTTGTCGTCTCGGAGGCGCGCCGTTCTGGCGTGGAGATCCGGTCGGTGGACGCGGAGGACTCCGCTGATCGCGCGACGGTGGATGGCAATGCACTGCGGCTGGGGCTCGCGGTCGTGACCGGACTTGGCGAGGAGGGCGCCCAAAGCGTGGTTGAGGCACGGCGGTTTGGTCCCTTCCGCTCGCTGGCTGACTTCTGTCGCCGGACGAAGCTGGGCCGCCGGGCCGTAGAAGCGCTGATCCTGGCTGGGGCGTTCGACCGCTGGGATGTCTCGCGGCGGCAGTTGCTGTGGGATCTCAAGGAGGCGCTGGAAGCAGCGGCGGGACCACCTGCATTGACCTTGGTGTCGGCTGACGAGCGCCCGCGCTTCAGCTTCCTCTCAGAGCGCATGCGGCTGTGGACCGAGGTGGCGTACACGGGGATAGCTGCCGATGCCCATCTAACCTCATTGGTGAAGCACCAGTTGCAGGAGATGGGGACAACCTCCAGCAAGGCGTTGCCGGGCCTGCCGGACGGGAGCAGGATATGGGTGGGAGGGGTCGTCGCGTCGGCTCAGCGTCCGCCAACTGCGAAGGGGGTGGCCTTCCTGGCGCTGGAGGACGAGGGCGGGTTCGTCAACGTGGTGCTGAGACCAAAGGTGTACGAGGCGAATCGGCAAGCGCTTAAGTCGCCCTTCGTTGTCGTCGAGGGGCGGGTGCAGAAGCGCGGCCGGACGATCAACGTTCTTGCCCGGCGAGTGATCCCGCTCCGGATCGAGACCGGCTAGCGCGGAAGACGAGGCGCGTGCCAGTTCGCGTACCGGCAAGCCCGCGCCCACCGCACAGCCAACCGAGCTGGCTGTCCAGCGGTGTGTTCCAGCTTGGCGGCGATTCCCCACCGCTCTACGGGTAGGACCGTAGAGTGGCGTGCATCTCAGGGACTGGGCGACGCAGGGTCACTGGATGGCGGAGGATCACCGGGTCGCACTGGGCATTGGCCTCAAGACTGAAATGCACCCGGTGTCCAGGTCGCGTTTTGCTCACGGCGGTCGCTGCGTATAATGGCTGTGGCGGATAGGAACGTATCAGCTCAAGGTTGGCACCCCGCGCGCCGGGGCCAACGAAGGAGGAGCCAAGTGGGAGACAAGATAGGGGTCGGCGTCATTGGAGTGGGCACGTTTGGCAGTCTGCACGCGCAGGTCTATGGTCAACTTGGTCAATGCGAACTGAAGGCCGTGGCTGACATCGATGCCGCCCGCGCGGAGTCGGTCGCCTCGGAGCTCCAGGTCGACGGCTACAGCGACTACCGCGCGCTGCTTGAGAGGGACGACATCGCGGCGGTGAGTATCTGTACGACCGATGACCATCACGTGGCGCCATCCGTCGCTGCTGCCACCGCGGGCAAGCACGTTCTCGTCGAAAAGCCGCTGGCGCTCACGCCTGCCGATTGCGACATCATCATCGAGGCATCCCGCGACGCTGGCGTGCTGCTGATGGTGGGCCAGATCCTGCGCTTTGATCCAAGGTACGTCACCGCCTTTGAGGAGATCAACGCAGGCAGGATCGGGCAGCTTGTCCACCTCTTCGCCCGCCGGAACAACCCCGTCCACAATGCCCGGAGGCTACAGCGTTTCACGTCCGTGCTCTTCTTCCTGGGCATCCACGACATCGACTTCCTGAACTGGTGCGTGGGCGCGAGGGCCGAGAGGGTGTATGCTCAGGCAGTCTCTCGGGTGCTACACGGTACTCCCGACACCGTGTTGGCCCTGCTCACGTTTCCAGAAGGTGTCATCGGCGCGCTCGAGGTATCGTGGGTGCTCCCACCTTCCTACCCGGGGCGCCTGGATGCCAGGTTTGAGGCCGTGGGAACCGGTGGCGCGCTGTATCTGAACGGGGGAAGCGAGAGCGTCGCCATCGCCCACGAGCGCTTTGAGCAGCCGGAGCTGTTCTACGCACCAACTGTTCGAGGTCATCGCGTCGGCATCCTGCGCGACGAGCTGGCGCACTTCCTGGCCTGCGTGAGGAGCGGCGATCAGCCCGTCGTGGGCGGGGCGCAGGCCAAGGCCGCTGTCGAGGTCGCGTGCGCGATCCAGGAATCGGTGGCAACGGGTCAGCCCGTCGACATTCCCTGAGGAGTGCTCTCGCCAGTAGTCAGAGAGCCCGCCGCTGGCGCCGCCTGGTGTTGCCACCCCAGGGCAGTGGGGGCGTCTGGGCCATAGCCCCGGCGTTGAGCGGGTGCGGCTGCAAGCCAGGCTCGGCGCCAGGGTCTGCCCTACCGCGCGCGGTAGCCCCTGCGCGTCGGACTGTGCGGCCGGGCCTGGCGCTTCTCGGAGATCACGATCGGCACCCGCCAGCCGCCGTCGCTAGCCGCGACTACCTCCACACCGAGGCCTGCTGCCTTCGCGATCCCGTTGTAGTGCGATAGGATCTTCTCAGCCGTCGTATCAAGCAGCAGGGATGTGGCCTGCCGCGCCAGCCAGTTCCGCCTGGCCGAGAGCAGGCCGACGACGACCAGTCGTCCGCCTGCCAAACCTGACTTGGTGTCGGGTGCTCGAAGCACGCGCGCGACCTCCCGCAGCGTGGTTTGCTCGAGAATGTAGCTGGCCGGAAACGTGGAGACCACCGAGTCGAACGCGCCGTCCGGGAAAGGTATGTGCTGGGAGACCGCGAGGACGCGCGGCACATCGGCGCCGCGGCGGCGCAGTTTGGCGGTAGTCACCCGATGCATAGCGGGTGACTGATCGAGGCCATACGGTTCCAGGCCTCGATCGGCCATTTCGCTGAGCAGCTCGCCGGTGCCGGACCCGATGTCCAGGACGCGCCTGCCGACTATGTGATCAAGGACCATGCTGCGCCACGTGGCCCACCGGCCGAGGCTGACCAACCAACTGATCGCATCGTAGGCCCAGGCAAACCGCGTGTAGAGGAGATTGGTGGCCCACCGGTACAGACGCACGAGCACGGCGCTTGTCCTAGCGGGCGAAGAACCGGTGGCCCGGCGAGGGCAACGTCACACGCACGTCGCCACCGGGTTCCGGGATTCGCACGGAACGCCTGTCTGGCACAGGCCGCATCCATAGCCCTCGAAGCCGAAGTTGGCTCTAACGAACTCCCTGGTGGTCTTGCCCGTGTGGGCCGAGCACAGGAGCTTGTCGTGCCCCGCTCTCGAGATCGCGCCGACAGGGCAGCGGTCGATACACTCGCCGCAGGTGCCGCGGCTGTGGAAGAGGCAGTAAGCGTGGTGGTCGTCGTAGGGGCGGGGCGAGGGATTGATCGGGATGCGGGCGACGACTGAGCCCACCCGTATTGCCTTACCCACGGGCGTAATCAGTCCGTCGCACAGGCCGAAGGTGCCGAGTCCGGAGGCATAGGCGGCGTGGCGCTCCGACCAGGTGGAGGCGAACACGAACCGATCGGAGTCCTTCGACTCCCACAGCGGTGAGAGCATCGGGGCCACAGCCTCGTAGCTTGCATCCATGAGGGTCTCGACGACGTACCGGCGCAGCACGTCGTTGAATGCCTCACCGAATATCCGCGACCGCGCCCAGCGTTCGGCTGGATAGAACACCTCGCGGCGGTTGTCGACCTTAGTCGCCTCGGTCTGAGGCAAGACCCAACTGATCACAGCCAGGTCCCCGGGATCCACCTGGGTGTCCGGGAAAGCCAGGGCGTAGGTCTCCAGCGGAGTCCAATGGAAGGGCCCGACCACCTTCTTGTAGGCTGCGAAGAGTGGATCGGCGCCACTTGAGAAACCCACCAGTGGATCCGCCCATGCCGGCTCACCCGAGTTGTCCCCGAGGTTGTTGTCTGGGCTCTGCCGAACGAAATCTCTGATTGACCCAGTCAGCCACGTTCCCAGGTTGTCTACGCACACCATCTTCAACCCCCTCGTCGTGATCGAGTTGTCAGTAGCAGACCAAGATTATACCTGGCGTCTGGCGCCTTCAAAGCCTGGCAGTCTGCGCTTGAGTATGGGACTTTGTCATCGGCCCGCAAGACGCTAGAATCTGAAGACTTGGCCTCGGCGCGCGCTTGGCGCGCGTTTGGCGCGCGTTTGGCGAAAGCTCGCGGTCAGAGCGGCCGGCATTGACACCCGGTGCGTAGTCAGGCTTTGCTATGACGAATACAAGCTCCATCAGGCTGTATGATCTAGACCTCCCCGTACTCGAGCGCCTGCTGGTGCGTTGGGGAGCCGATCGCGCCTCCGCCCGGGCGGTCTGGCGGGTGATCTACCGCGACGCCGCCGTCGGTGTCGACCAGATGACGGGCCTGGCGCCGTCCTTGCGGAGTCGGTTGGCCGCTGAAGTCCCGCTCTATGTGCCCACTGTGCTGGCGCGCGAGGAGGCGCCTGACGGTGAGACGCGAAAGGACCTGCTCGAGATGGAGGATGGCCAGCGGATTGAGGTCGTTCTCCTGCGCTACCGCGACCGCCGAAGCGCTTGCGTCTCGACGCAACTGGGCTGCGCGTGCGGGTGTTGCTTCTGTGCCACGGGGCAGTCCGGCCTCGTTCGCCAGCTATCGAGCGGCGAGATCGTGGCGCAGGTGCTCCACTTGCAGCGCGAGCTGGCGGCGCGCGGAGAGCGCCTCTCAAACCTCGTGCTGATGGGGATGGGTGAGCCGCTCCTCAACTACGATGAGACCATCGCCGCCATCCGGCGGCTGGCCGATCCGCGCGGAATGGGATTCGTTCAACGGCGGATGACGCTCAGCACCGTTGGCATCCCGCCGGGCATCCGGCGACTGGCCCACGAGGACCTTCGGATTCGGTTGGCGGTCTCGCTCCACGCGGCGACCGACGACCTCCGCGACGAGTTGGTGCCCATCAACCGCCGCCACCGGCTGGATGAGCTGTTTGCAGCGATGCGGGAGTACGTGGTCCGCACAGGGCAGCGCATTATGCTCGAATGGGTGCTGATCGACGAGGTCAACGACACGCCACAAGAGGCGCAAGCCCTCGTAGACCGCCTGGATGGCCTGGCGGTCCACGTGAACCTCATCCGGCTGAATCAGACCCAGGGCTACACGGGGCGGGCATCCGACCCAGCGGCGATAGATGCGTTCTCAGCGGTGCTGGACCGCGTGGGAGTGCCCCACACGCTGCGCCAGCGCCGAGGTGGAGCGATCGCCGCCGGTTGCGGCCAGTTACGGCGACGCAACTCACCCCGCTAGCGGAAGCGCCGAAAGCCGCGCAATCGCCCGGCTACACCCGACCGTGCACGGGTTGAGACGGGAGGATGAGCACGCGCTCAGGCCACGTCCGGCGGCACCATCTGCGGTTCCGCGCGCCCTGCGCTGTCGTTCCAGCGGAGCAGATTCGCCTCGTATCCGCGCGCGCCCTGCACTAACCTGAGGAAGGTGAACTGGACCTCGCGGCCCAGGGTCTGCAAGCGCCGCTTTCCCTCGGCGAAGGTCGGCGTCCACGTGCCTGTGTTCAGGTAGTAGATGTGCCGTCCGTCCGCCCTGAGTGCGACAGGCCGTACGTTTGGCTGATGATTGTGCCCCATAATGACGTACCGCAGACCCGGATCCTCTGCCCGCAGCAGTCGGTGGATGCGAGTTGCCGCCCCGAACAGGGGGTCGTCCGTCTCCTGGCCGTGCAGACGCCGCCTCAGCCAGGCATAGGCTGCCGGCGGTACAAGCCACAGCGCGATCTGAGCCAGGAGTCCTAGAGACGGCCCCAGCGCACTGAACCAGAGGCCACCCGGAAGCAGCCCTACAAGAGCGGGTGTGATCACCAGGTACCACAGGGCCAACAAGCCCGCAGCGATCGCAGCCAGAGCCAGGAGGCCGAGCAGCTTGATCACGTGCCCCTGCGGGCTGAATAGCAGCCACGCCAGCCGCTCTCGGAGCAGCAGTGGCTTGGCGCCGGCGTCGTACACGCCCCGCACGACAGCCGGCTCGACACCGGCCATCACCGCGTAGTGCATAACGTCGTCGGCGTCAGGTTCTTGCCCGTCTGGCCCTGCTTGGCCCGCCAGCCAAAGGCGTTGGGCCATCCGAACGAAGTCCGTCGCGTGCCGGACAATCATCCCGAGTGTCCTGAATGGGTCACGGCGTGCGAGGCCAAGTAGCGATGTGCCGTAGTTGGCCTCGTTCTCCAGTTCGGGGAACTGGTTCTCCAGGTGGTTGTGGAAACACGTCACGCCAAGGCTGCCAACATCCGGGTTCAGCAGCCACGGATTCCCGGGCATAAGCGGACGGATTGGATTGGCGGAGCCACTGATCATCTCGTACTGGCAGCCGTGCTCCACGTAGAAGGCGCCGCGCCTGTAGTAGAACCAGCCGGGGCGAAAGATGATGCGCTCCTCGAGTTGGGACGAGACAGGTTCCCCGGCGCCGTATGTGGCTGCCTGCTCGAACGCTGCGGCGTGCTCGTGGGCAACGAATGCGCGGAATCGCTCCTGCACCGACGGCCAGTAGAGTTCCAGGTCGTGGTTGCCTCGCAGGAAGACGACCCGGTGGCCCAGGCCGGTGAACCACGCCAAGGCGCGGAAGAAGACGCGGTGTCCGCGGTAGATGGCCGCCAGCTTCTGCGCGCTCTTCTCCGGCGTCGGCAGGAACCCGTACCGCTGTTCGAATCCCTTCTCGTCCTCGCGGGACGCCGCCCTCGAGGAAAGCCTCTGCGCTGCCTGATCCTCGCCCGGCCCGGCGTCCCTCGCGATGCCCGGTGCAGCGGAGTCCAAACTCGGCGGCGCGCGAAGCAGCCACTCCCCTCTCTCGGCAGCGGCGCCTACGAGCGAATCGGGCAGGTAGCGAGCGTACAGTTGAAGCGCCCACGCGGGCACCCGAACAGCGCGAGAAGCCTGGGCACTGGCGCCCTCGCGGGACCGCGGCTCGAGCTGGATATGTCCGTCGAGAATGTCGTCCTCGAAGATGAGCCGCTGTACTGCCTTGGGAACGCGCTCGTCGAGGGATGGCGTGGAGAACTGGCGCTCCCAATAACGAACCACCTGTGTGCGGTCGGCGAGATCCAGCGTGTCGCGACGGCGGTTTCGCTCCCGTACGTACTCGCTGACGGCCAGCTCGTCCACGGGGAGGAAATCCAGCGCATCCCCGGCGAAGACGAGCTCCCATCGCCGATCGTCGGCACACTGCGCGTCAAGCCAGCGGAGCCAGCGGAAGAAGACGTCGTCAAAGAAAAAGTCCTCCCGAGGGTGGTAGGCACGCCGGTCCTGGCTGTACCCCAGC
>JAUVSX010000286.1 GCA_030596915.1 Chloroflexota bacterium
GCAGCCTCCTCGGGCGAGGAGATCTGTCAGGGCGCTTCTCTCGCGGGGTGCCAGGGAATTCCATGCGTTGACGATAGCCTCGGGATTGGACATCGCAGCCGCCAATTCGGCCGCTCTCTCCCGCGGGCCACTCGATGCTGGCTCGACGTCCCAGAAGCGTCCGATCGCCTCTAGGCGCGCTGGATCGGCGTCTCGAAGGCCCTGGAAGAGTGTAGGCATCGTGACTCGATTATAGGTGGGACGGATTGCTACCACAAGGCGTGCTTTGCGTATGTATGGTGCGGGGCTATAATGGCGGCAAGCGGAGGTGGCTCTCACGCGAAGGAGTGGATTGATGGCGAAAGAGGGGAAGCCGGTTCAGGTTCGTCCCGATGACAACGGCGGAATTGCAGTGTGGCTGCAGGAGATAGTGCGGCACGCACGATTGGCCTGGCGGCTGTTTCAGGATGAGCGAGTGCCGGTCTGGACGAAGCTGATCCCGCCTGCGGCGTTGCTCTACGTACTCTCGCCGATCGACTTCATTCCCGACGTGGTGGCAGGGCTTGGCCAGCTTGACGACATCGCCGTGGTTCTGATTGGTATGAAGCTCTTCATCGAGCTGGCGCCTCGTGACGTCGTACGCGAGCACCTAGCTGCGCTGGGCGCGCGCGTCCAGGAGTGGCGCGTGGTTGACGATGAGCCAGGGCCAGCGGTGGTGATCGACGGCGAGCTGCACACGACTGGGCCTGAGTCTCTGCCTCCTGACGAGGACTAAGGTCCGATCTTCGGCTGAGCGCACTGTCAGAATCTTGTGCCCTGAGTGATCTCCGGCACGTCAGGTGGGCGCGCGGCCGCTTCAGCGCCCACGGTCCCTCACGAACTTCATTCTCCGCGAACGCGGGCAACTCCCCAACTTCGCGCCACGTGTCTGACAGCGGATTGCCCGGATCGCCTGCCGCAGTGACCTCGCCCTGATCGGCCGTGCGCGTGCGGTTCCTTCTGTTCGATAGGCATGGGCGACGCTCCCCTGGTCCTGCTCCCAGCGCGCCAATCCCCTTTTCCATCGCCGGGTAGCAGTATCCTTGGTTGACATTTTGTGTCCCGTGTGGTATCATCCGCAGCTAGGTCTTAGCACTCTTGACGTGAGAGTGCTAAGAAGGAGAGTGCCCACGTGGAAGAACTCACGCCCCGCCAGGAAACGATCCTGAGACTTGTTGTGCGGGAGTACGTCAGGTCCGCTTCGCCTGTCGGCTCGCGCGCGCTCGTCGAGGCGTACGAGCTCCCCGTGAGTTCGGCAACTGTGCGCAACGATCTGGCGCGTCTCGAGGCGTTGGGGTACCTGAGCCATCCCCACACTTCGGCGGGGCGCGTGCCGACTCTCGAGGGCTATCGATACTTCGTAGGCCGGCTGGTCGGAGACGTGGCTTTGCCGCTGCGCGAGCGGACGACCATCGCCCACCAGTTTTACCAGGCGCGACGAGACCTTGAGCAGTGGATGCCTCTGGCCGCTTCAGTACTGAGCCAAACCGCGCGATTGCCCGCGGTCGTGACAGTGCCCCAGGCCGTCGAGCCTCACTACAAGCATCTTCAGCTCATATCGACCCATGGGCACACGGTGCTTCTTGTCCTGGTCGCACACGGCGGCATCGTGAAGCAACAGATGCTCAATCTAGTCGAACCGGTTGACCAGGAGGCGCTTGGGAAGGCGAGCGACCGTCTCAACCAACTCTGTGCTGGGCTGGCGGCCGACGAGATTGAGACGCGTGCTGATGGCCTGCCGTCCCTCGAGTCCGACGTCGCCAGGCTCGTGGCTGGTATTCTCAGGGATGCCGAAGCCGGCATGTCTGGAACCATCTACCGGGATGGATTGACGGCGGTATTGCAGCAGCCAGAGTTTTCCGAGGGTGAGAAGGCTCACGGGTTGATGCGTATCGTGGAGGAGCGCAGTCTGCTTAAGGGGGTGCTGGCGGACGCTCTCGGGCCCGAAGTGGGTCTGGTGCGCGTCTTGATCGGTGGCGAAGGACGCTGGGACGAACTGCGGGCTTGCAGCCTGGTGCTGGCTCGGTACGGCGTGAGCGAGTACGCAACTGGGGCGCTCGGTGTCGTAGGCCCCACTCGCATGTCCTATGGGCGCGCCATCTCCGCGGTGCGATTCGTGGCCGGCGTGCTCTCTGATCTCGTCTACGATTCATACGCAGGCTAGGGGACGTGGCCGGCCTTTGTCAGACAACGCAGCTCCAGGAGGTCTCTCGTGGTGGATAACGACTCATGCAACAGCGAAGCCGAGGCAAAGGGTGATGGTGAGTTGGCCGAAGGGGCGACGGAGCCCGTCGCCGAGGAGGGCGTTGACGAGCTGCAGGAGCTCAGAGATGAGCTTGAGGCCGCTCAGGCCCACGTAGCCGAGTACCTCGACGGCTGGCAGCGAGCGCAGGCGGCGTTCTCCAACTACAAGAAGCGACAAGAAGGCGAGCGCTTGCAGATGATCCAGCTCTCCAACGCCACCCTAATGCGAAGGCGCCTCCCAGTCGGGGACGATTTTGACCGGGCGTTCGCGACCCTCCCCGCTTGCCTCGATCGGCTGACCTGGGTCGATGGCCTCTTTCTGATCAAGCACAAGCTGGACGCGGTACTGCATTCGGAGGGCGTGAAGCCCATCGAAACGCAGGGGGAGCAGTTCGATCCTGTCTACCACGAGGCGATTACGTATGAGGAGGCAGAGGGTTTTGCGGAGGGATACATCATAGGCGAGGTTCAGCGGGGCTACATACTTGGTGATCGGGTGTTGCGCCCTTCGCTCGTGCGCGTGGCCAAGGCTCCGCTCGCAACACGGGAATCGGAGGCGGAGAACGGCGACGCCGATGAGGAAGAGGGCGATGGCTAAGATCATCGGCATCGATCTGGGCACGACAAACTCAGTCTGCGCGGTGATGTTGGGCGGTGAGCCGACCATCATCCCGAGCGCAGAGGGCGGACGGTTGGTTCCCTCGGTTGTGGCGGTGAATCCCGGCACGGGAGAGCGCACGGTGGGGCAGGTGGCCAAACGCCAGGCTGTTGTGAACCCTGAGAACACGGTCTTCTCCATCAAGCGATTTATGGGTCGCAAGTTCGATGACCCCGAGGTGAGGCGGGCGCTCGAGTTGGTCCCGTACCAGGTGTCACCAGCACCCAATGGGGATGTGCGCGTGTGGATGGGAGGTGGCGAGCACAGCCCACCGGAGATCTCTGCGATGATCTTGCAGAAGATCAAGACTGACACCGAGGCGTACCTGGGCGAACAGGTGTCTCAGGCGGTCATCACCGTCCCCGCATACTTCAACGACAGCCAACGCCAGGCCACGAAGGATGCGGGCAGGATCGCTGGCCTGGAGGTGCTGCGCATCATCAACGAGCCTACTGCCTCGTCCCTCGCGTACGGGCTGGACAGGAAGAAGGACGAGATCATCGCCGTGTTCGACCTTGGCGGCGGTACGTTCGACATCTCCGTGCTCGACGTGGGCGATGGTGTCTTCGAGGTGCGGTCCACCAACGGCGATACGTTTCTCGGCGGCGATGATTGGGACCAGCGTGTCATCGAGTGGGTGGCTGATGAGTTCAGACGCGAGCGGGGTATTGACCTGCGTCAGGACAGGCAGGCGCTCCAGCGGCTCAGGGAAGCGGTGGAAAAGGCCAAGGTAGAGCTGAGTACTGTGCTCGAGACAGAGATCAACCTGCCGTTCATCACGGCGGATGCCTCCGGTCCCCAGCACTTGCAGATGAAGCTGACCCGCGCCAGGCTGGAGCAGCTCACCGACGACCTGATCCAGCGTACGATCGGCCCGTGCAAGCAGGCTCTGGCAGACGCGAAGCTCCAGCCGTCCGAGATTGACGAGGTAATTCTGGTTGGTGGGATGACGCGGATGCCAGCGATCCAGCAGACGGTGTCTGAGCTCTTCGGGAAGGAGCCCCACAAAGGGGTTAACCCGGACGAGGTAGTGGGTCTGGGGGCTGCCATTCAGGCTGGTGTCCTCGGGGGCGAGGTCAAGGATGTGCTGCTGCTCGACGTGACTCCCTTGACACTAAGCATCGAGACACTGGGTCACGTGGCCACCTCGCTGATCGAGCGCAACACGACCATTCCCACTCGCAAGAGTCAGGTCTTCTCGACCGCGGTGGATGGTCAGACTCAGGTGGAGATTCACGTTGTGCAGGGCGAGCGTCCAATGGCGCCAGACAACAATAGCTTGGGCAAGTTCGTCTTGGATGGCGTGCCCCAGGCGCCGCGAGGGCTGCCCCAGATCGAGGTCACGTTTGACATAGACGCGAACGGTATCCTGCATGTATCAGCCGTGGACAAGGCTACTGGGCGCGAGCAATCGATGCAAATCATTCCTTCCAGCGGTCTCGCTGATGAAGAGGTCGAGAGGATGGTCCAAGAGGCTGAGCGCTTCCGCGAGGAGGATCGTCGCAGGCAGGAGGAAGCGCAGGCGAGGAACGCTGGCGATGGTGCCGTCTATGCGGCGGAGAAGCTCCTGCGCGAGCAGGCCGCGAGGATCCCTGTCGACCAAACGTTGGATCTGGAGGCAAAGATTGCTGCCGCCAAGTCAGCCCTGGAGAGCGGTGACACCGGGGCAATCCGGCGCAGCACCGATGAGCTGTCTCAGGCGCTGCAACAGGCCGGGGCGGCGATGTATGATACGGCTGAAGACGATGGTCCACCGCCTCCCGAGGCCGACGACGACGATGTTGTCGAGGGCGCGTTCAGCGAATCCTGAGAGAGCACATTGGTTTGATCGTGAGGCGAATGACAGGCCCAGCTACCAAGGGTTTGTCATTCGCTGTGTGTGCACCGAGATGCCCATTCGCGGGCGCCTCTGACGTGAGTCCAGATTGATGAGCAGCAAGCGCGACTATTACGAAGTGCTGGGCGTTAACCGGTCCGCTTCCGGCGATGAGATCCGGACAGCTTATCGCACCCTGGCGCGCCCGTGTCCCCCCGCCGTCCCTGCTGCTCCTGGCACCGAGGCGCGGTTCCCGCCGCTCCCCGGGGCCTGCCCGGTCCTCTCTGCTCC
>JAUVSX010000247.1 GCA_030596915.1 Chloroflexota bacterium
AGCTCAAAGGACGAACGGCCCCGGCGGGCGGCTGGCCCATACTTGTCCTGCCCGATCGCCTCGCACGCTGTCGTGCTGCTGTCGATGCCGATGGTGACACAGTCCATCGTTCCCTACCGGGCCGCTGCCTGTGTGCGAGCTTCTCAGGCGGCAAACAGAGCCACACTCTCCACGTGGAAAGTCTGGGGGAACATGTCGACTGGCTGCACCCACAGCAGGCTGTAGCCCGCTCTGGCCAGTCGTTTGGCGTCGCGGGCTAGCGTCGCCGGATCGCACGAGACGTAGACGACACGAGCGGGGTGGCAAGACACGAGCGCGTCCAGGGCAAACCGGTCCAGGCCCGCGCGGGGCGGGTCAACCACGGCGGCATCGATGGTCTCCGAAAGCTCAGGAAGGACGGCCTCGACTGGCCCTTCGATTGCCTCCACGTTGTCGTGCCCGGAAGTGTTTACGATCAGGTCCTCGACAGCGGAGTGGTCCGCCTCTATCCCGATGACGAGCGCTGAGTGCTCGGCGATGGGGACGGTGAACAGACCGACGCCGCAGTAGGCATCCAGCACCGTCTCGTGCCCCCCGAGATCGAGGGCCTCGAGGACAAGGCCCTTGAGTACAAGGGACACCAGGCGCTCAGCCTGGGGCGTGTTCACCTGGAAGAAGGAGGGCGCGGAGACGCGGTATGAGCGACCACCGACCCGCTCCGTGATGTGGTTGCTGCCGATCAGATTCACGTGAGGGCCTTCTGGCAGGAGCAGCACACGAGACACCGGCACGTCGACCTCCAGCGTCGGCGGGAGGTCATCCACCATCTCGAACACGAGCATCCGTTCGCCAGTCGCAGTGCCTGCTCGCAAGGACAGACTGATCAGCCCCTCGAGGTCGATGTCGAGCGCTGCATAGAGCTCTGCCAGAAGTGGGTGCAGAATCATACACTCATCAACCGCGATGACGTCGTGGCTGCCAGCCGCCCGAAACCCCAGACCCTTGCCAAGGGCCGCGTGGAAACGGGCACGGTTGCGGTAGGCCCAGCCAGTGTCGTCGGAGAGCGTGGGGGCAACGGGCGGGTCGCTGAAGCCGCCGATACGAGTGAGTTGGTCTATCAGGACGTCAGTCTTGAGATGAACCTGCTCCTCATAGGCAATGTGCTGCCAACCACACCCACCGCACCCCGACGGTCCGAAATAGGGACAGGGTGGTTCGACCCGCGCGGGGGAGGGCTCAAGTACTTCGACCAGGCGGGCGAAAGCGAAGCGGCCCCTGTCGTCGGTGATCTCGACGCGTACCGTCTCGCCGGGCAGCGCGTAGGGGACGAAGACAGCCTGCCGGTCAAGCCGCCCCAAGGCCGCACCGCCGTGCGCCATCGTCGTGAGCTGGAGGGTGGCTGTGTCCATAGCTTCAGGGCAGTAGCGGGCCGCTTGATTATACCGCCGCCCTTAGCGGGGGCAACCAGCCTGCTGCGCACGAACCACGCTATGTAACCGCGGCCCGGTGTACTCACCGGCTTCCATCACCGCGCTCTGCCCCGCGCCTCAGTTCGCGTCTTGCGCCGAGAGCCGAGTACGGCGACGCCTTGTGCCAGATTAGTCCTCACCCCAATGCGCCGCTGGCGACGAGCAGTGTGAAGGTGGTCAGGAACCAGTGGATCAGGAAGGGGTAAAGGAAGGAACGGGTCCGCCACGCGACGTATCCCAGGGCGCTGCCGCCGAAAATGCAGCTCAACGTCTCCAGTTCCGGCTTTCCGAAGTGGGCGATCGTGAATGGGACGGCCTGGAGCACGATGGCCAGGGGGCCGCACACGGGGTAGAGCGCGAACAGCAGGAAGCCGCGGAAGAGGAACTCCCATCCAACCAGATTGAGGGCGACGTCGAGGGCGAGAGGAAGCCCGGCAGACTCGGCTCGAGGCGCGTAGTAGCCCCGGAAAGCGGGCGTGTGGGCCACGTACCACACAACCACGGCCAGCCCGCCGCAGGCCGCCGCCGTCAGGATCAGGCCCCTCCTCCAGTCCCCGATCCGGAAGCCGTATCTCACTGGCGAGTCCCTGAATACGATCCAGATGACAAGGAGCGGGACGACGAGGTAGAAGAACGCGCGCTCGACGGACTCGTGGCGAAACAGACCATCGAAGCGTCGATAGTGCTCAACCGTCATCACGAGTGTCGTGACAACGACGGCAGTGACCGGCTTCCAGTCCTTACGGAGCTGACTCATGCGTCGTAGTAGTCCTCCACCCGCGCCCGTTCATGCTGCGAGCTAACCGTGGGCGTATGCAGGGACCCCTGCCGCTTATCGCACTCGGTGCGGTCGTCGGGCGCCGGACGACTCGTTGGGACGCTCCAGTCCGAAGGCAGGTATCCGCAGGAAGCGCCAAGTCGCCACGAGGCCTGGCTCGTCGTCGGAGGATCCACTAGAGATCCCCTTGCACCTCGGCGGCGAGCCTGTCAAAGAAGGAGACCATGAAGGCGTGACGCTCCTCGGCGATGCGGCGTCCGGCTGCGGTGGTGAGCCTCTCCCTCAGGCGGGAGAGCTTCACCATAAACTCGTGGACCGGGGTGTGTTGTTGGGGGTCATCCCCTGTCCGATCCCATCGTGCCACATCCACATCCTCGGCTCGCGCCCACAAGCGCTGGCCCTGGGCGCCCCCGTGGGCAAAGGCCCGCGCGACGCCGATGGCGCCGATTGCGTCTAGCTTGTCGGCATCGAAGAGAACGCGCGCCTCCAAAGTCGTCGGTTCTGGACCGGCTCGGAACCGGTGGGCGGCGATGGCGCCTGCCACCGCGTCGACGCGTCCCTGCGGCTGACCGGCCAGGGCCTGTCTGGCGATCGCCGCGCCGAGCTGGGCGTGGTCTAGTCCCTCGGCGTGGGCCCTGGCCCGCCCGACGTCGTGGAGCAGCGCGGCTGTCCGCACAAGTGCCAGGCTTGCTCCCTCCTCCGCAGCGATACGCTCCGCCAGTGCCAGTACGCGCAGGACGTGATCGAAATCGTGGGCCGAGTCAGCGCCTTCGTAGTACCGGCGCGCTTCTTCAACGGAGATCACGTTGCCTGGGAGCGCTGAATGAGTTCGGGGCTGACCGACATCATCTGGTAGACCTCGTTGATGTCACGCCGGGTGAGCAGGCCGAGGAACTCCCCATTGTCCATCACGGGTACCGCATCCAGGCCTGCTTCTGTCATCTGTCGCTGGACGTCGAACAGCTCGTCGTCCAGACCGGCGGTCGGGAACTCCGAGCGCATGACGTCACGTATCGGCGTGTCCGGACTCCGCTGGCGGAGAGCCCGGAGTATGTCGGCGTAGGTGAGCATCCCCACGATATTGCCACGCTCGCAGGTCAGATCTCCAGTGCAAACGGGGAAGTCGGCCTGGAAGCTCTCGAAGGTGAGGTCGGCGGCGCGGCTGATCGGATCGCCCGGGGAAACCGCCAGAGCACGGTGGGAGAACGCGTGGCGTACCAGCAGGCCTCGCAGTGCGTTCTTGACGCGGATCATACGGCCTTCCTGCGCTGCCCCAGCGAAGATGAACACGGCAATCAGGACCCAGATGAAGTTGCCACTCAGCAGGCCGCCCAGCCCCAGCAGCCACGCCAACCCCTGACCGATGGCCACGGCAATCGAGGTTGCGCGGGCATAGGGCATCACCGTCGCCATCAGAGCCCGAAGCACCCGGCCACCGTCCATCGGGAAGGCCGGGATGAGGTTGAAGGCGGCCAGCGCGAAGTTGGTGAAGGCCAGGTACGGCAGTGTGTCAGCCCATCCCAACCCGCCGGGATCGACGAGCGGTTTGAGCAGGCCGGCGCGCATATCGATTCCTGCGGCAAGCCCCACGAGCAAGAAAACCGTTCCGATGACCACGTTGCTGAGCGGGCCGGCAATCGCCATGACCAGTTCCTGCCAGGGCTTCTCGGGTAGCTTATCCATCTGAGCAACCCCACCCAATGGAAGTAGGACGATCTCACGCACCGGGTAGCCCATACGGCCTGCCGCCAGGCTGTGCGCCAGCTCGTGGATAACGACGCAGATGAAAAGGATGAGCGTGACCACCACGCCGAAGGTTGCACCAGCGACGGAGAACTCCTCTCGCCCGGTGGTACCGAACACGTAGGCCGCCCAGATCAAGATCAGCGGGAACGTGATGTGTATCTTGACGTCAATGCCACGTAGTCGAAACACTCTGAGGCTTGTCATATCGCTCCTCTTCGGGCGGACGCCTTCCGGCGCCGACTATGCTAGGCCCTCCGCAGTCTCCTGCACGACGTGCTCTACCACAGATCGAAAGTCGCCATCGCGGTGATAGCAGTCCAACTGCCTGTCGGCACTGCATCCCTGGGACAGGCTCGTGTCTACGTACTCCACCTCGGCACGGCTCCCCAGATCGTCCACTACGTCGTCCACGAAAGCCACCAGCTCACTGGCCAACTGGGAGAACGGCACCTCACGCGCCCGTCCGAAGTCGATCAGCTTGCCTGTGACGCCGTAGCGCACCGCGCGCCATTTGTTTTCATCGATCAGGTTCTTGCGGAAGCTGCGCCAGGACTGGTTGGCCCGGCGCAGTTGCACGAGTTTGGCGACGATGGCCTGCACCAGCGCAGCAATGCAGAGTGTCTCCTCAAGCCGAGTGCAACTGTCGGGGATGCGGACCTCGAGCGTGGGGAACTTCTCGCTGGGGCGCACATCCCACCAGATGTGGCTCGCCTCGTCGATGCTCCCGGTCTCCAGCAGCAAGTCAACGTACCTGCGGTACTCACCATAGGATACGAACTCCTGCGGGATGCCTGTGCGAGGCAGACTCTGGAACACCACGCTGCGGTACGATCTCAGACCCGTATCCCGGCCATGCCAGAACGGCGAACTGGCCGAGAGGGCAAGCAGGTGGGGCAGAAAGTAGCGCAACTGGTTCATCACCTCGATGAGCAGTTCCGGATCCTCGATGCCGATGTGAACGTGCATGCCGAAGATGAGCAATCGCCTTCCCACATCCTGCAGGAACCGCGCCAGTTCGGGGTAGCGACCGAAGGGCGACACCTCCTGCCTCGCCCAGGACGAGAAGGGGTGGGTGCCGGCTGCTGCAACCCACAGCCCCTCTCGCTCAGCCATCTCGCAGATCGAGCGACGCACGCGAACAAGCTCACACCGAGCTTCCTGAATGGTGTGGCATATGCGCGTGCCGACCTCCAGTTGCGACTGCATGAACTCGGGTTGGAGCTGATCGGGGAGGACCGTCTTGCCCTGCTCGAGAAAGCGCTGCACGTAGGAACGCAGCTCCCGAGTGCTCGGGTCAATGATCTGGTACTCTTCCTCGATGCCGATCGTGAGCGGTGCGGTTAGGTCCATAGCCTTGGCCTTCCCGGCATTATAGCACACCCGGAAGCGGCAGAAAGCCGCGGGCGCTTGCTGCCGCATGGCGGCGGAGTATTTTTT
>JAUVSX010000129.1 GCA_030596915.1 Chloroflexota bacterium
CACGTCGTCGCGGTGACCAACGGTCGTCTCGACTTCGGCGCGTGGGAGCAGATCTTCTGTGGTGAGTTCGACGGACGGCGTCGCAAGTGTGTACTGGTCAAAATCATCGCAGAGTAGGCGAGCAGCACGGTGTGATTGGCATTCCGGCGAAGGCCAAACTGGTACATCAGCCTCCCAGGCCCAGCTCAACCTTCACCTGCTCCCAAGGGGTCGTCTCCTCGACCTCTTCCCGTGCCCCGTGGATCTCCTTGGCGTCCTCCAAGTCCTCTAGTAGAGGCAGTATCTGTTCCCAAACGTCCAAGTCGACCAGAACCGCCGACCTGTGTCCATCCGAGTCTACGACGAAACGCACGGACTGGAGCAAAGCCGCGTCACTCATTCGCCACCTCCAGTAGCAGCCTCGGCGCTATTGTACCAAACTTCCGCGCTGCCACCCAACGATGGTCAGCAGCAGGCGCACGATTGGCCGAGGTAGGCTTGTGCACAGCCTGCTGCTGAGCACAGTCAGGAGCTGCGCTTCTGTCTGGCCACGGCCCAATTCCTGTGAACGATCACGATTCGGACGCGCACTGGAGTTCTTCGGCGACGGCCTACGGCCTCCTTCCCCTCGCGCCGACCACGGTTGCGCAGCGAGGCCGCGTGTCCTCACCGTGAGCCAGGGCGCGCATCCCAGCCGAGGCCCCGTCTCTCTTCACAGGACCTCGGGGGTCGGGTATAATCAGGTGTGCCAATACTGACCTTTCAGGGGGCATCGCCGTAGCATGGGTACTCCACCACGAATTCTGATCGCCAAGCCGGGCCTCGATGGACATGATCGCGGAGCCAAGGTCGTTGCCAGGGCGCTGCGCGACGCCGGTATGGAGGTAATCTACACTGGCCTCCGGCAGACTCCGGAGATGATCGTTGAGGCGGCGCTGCAAGAGGACGTAGATGCGGTTGGGCTGAGTATTCTCTCGGGCGCGCACATGACACTCGTCCCACGGGTACTGGACGGGCTCCGAGAGGCTGGCCTGTCGCGCGTGAAGGTCTACGTCGGCGGGATCGTTCCTGAGGAAGACGCGCAGGCGCTCCGGGACGCCGGGGTCGTCGAGGTCTTCGGCCCGGGCGCGAGCACGCGCGTCATCGCCAGCACCATCCAGCAGCAGTTGACCGGGGCGTGACGTGGGGTTGGTCCAAGATGCGTTGGCTGGCGACCGCCGTGCTCTGGCACGCGTGATCTCGCTCGTTGAAAACGGTGGCCCCGAAGGGCGCGCCGCCCTGGCAGCGCTGCACCCCCATACGGGTCGGGCGCACGTCGTGGGCGTAACCGGCGGGCCCGGCACCGGCAAGTCGACGCTCGTCAACGCGCTCGCCGGCGTGGTGCGACAACGTGGGATCACGGTGGGCGTTCTCGCCGTCGATCCATCGAGTCCGTTCTCCGGCGGCGCGCTGCTGGGCGACCGGGTGCGGATGCGCGACCTGGCCGGAGACGCGGGCGTGTTCATCCGGAGCATGGCCACGCGCGGCAGCCTGGGAGGATTGGCGCAGGCCACAAGCGACGCCGTGAAGGTCCTGGATGCGGCCGGGTTTGGCCTGATCCTAGTGGAGACGGTCGGGGCGGGCCAATCAGAGCTCGCCATTGCCGGGGCAGCACACACGGTTGTCGTCGTCGAAGCCCCAGGGCTAGGTGATGAGGTCCAAGCGCTGAAGGCTGGTCTGCTCGAGATCGCCGACATCCTGGTCGTTAACAAAGCGGACCTGCCTGGCGCGGCGCAGGCGGCGCGAGCGCTGGGGATGGCGGCTGATCGGGGCGGCGCGGCAGGTGAAGCAGGGAAGGGCGGGTGGCGGACGCCGGTGTTGCTGACCGCTGCGCTTGATGGAGCCGGGGTGCCCGAGGTGGCGGACGCCGTTGTAGCGCACGGGGAGCATCTCCGCGCGCGGGGCATGTGGGCGGCCCACGAGCGCGAGCGGGCGCGGGCGGAGTTCGTCGATCATCTGCAACGCGAGTCGTTCGCACGGTTGATGGCCAAGGTGGGTCAGGAGAGGGTGGAGGGTTGGGTTACGCGGAGCGCTACCCGGGAGGTCGACGCCCATACGGCGGCTCGGACGGTGCTGAGTCTGGGGCTGGCGTGTGGAGAGGCCGACGTCGAGCGCGAACATTCAAGCAGCGAGGGTAGTGACTATTTTTGAGGGGGAGAAGGCGCGGCTGCGTCCAATCGAGCGTACTGATCTGCCGACGTACGTGAGGTGGTTCGGCGATTCGGAGGTTCGTCGCTACCTGGCCGTCTACCTACCGTTCTCTTTGGCCCAGGAGGAGCGCTGGTTTGAGGGTGTGTTGGAGCGGATCGAGCGTCGCAGCGATGCGATCCTCGCCATCGAAACGGAAGATGGCGTGCACATTGGGAACGTAGGGTTGCACGCGATCGACTGGAAGGATCGGCACGCGGAGCTGGGTATCGTGATCGGCGAGAAGGCGTATTGGGGCCAAGGGTACGGCGCTGACGCAATCCGGGTCTTGTTGAGGGTTGCGTTTCAGGATATGAATCTGCACCGCGTCGTCCTGCGGGTGGACGCGGACAACGCGCGGGCCATCCGCTGCTATCAGAAGGCCGGCTTCCGGAACGAGGGCACGCTGCGAGAGAACGTGTTCAGAGATGGTGGATACATCAATCAGTTCGTGATGGGCATCCTGGCGCCAGAATTCGTCTCTGGGGAGTGACGGCGGAGGGGGCATGCACGGCGAAATCAAGCTCTTCAGTGGAACGGGCTGTCCTGAGCTGGCCGAGGAGATCAGTCGCTACCTTCAGGTGCCTCTGACGGGCCGCGACCTGGTGCAATTCCCTAATGAGAACATCTTCGTGCGACTACACGAGAGTGTTCGGGGACAGGATGTCTTCCTGATCCAGACCACCTCTTCGCCGGTGAACCACAACATCATGGAGATGCTCATCTTCCTGGACGCGCTCAGGTGGGCATCTCCCGACCGTATCACCGTGGTGGTACCGTATCTGGCGTATGGACGCTCGGACAAGAAGGACCAGCCCCGCGTGCCGATCACCGCGCGTCTTCTGGCGCAGATGATCGGAGCGGCTGGCGCCGATCGCTACGTGACGCTTGACTTGCACGCGGGTCAGATTCAAGGCTTCTTCAGTATCCCCGGCGACGTGATGACGGCCTTCGCCATCCTCTCGGACCACTTGCGCGCGAGAGATATGTGGGACGCGGTCGTCGTCGCGGCCGACCTGGGGTTCGCCAAGAAAGCGCGCAACCTGGCCGCTGAGTTGGACCTACCTCTGGCCCTCGTCGAGAAGCGGCGCGTCGCCGTCGATACGGAGGCCCTGAACCTCGTGGGGGACGTGGCAGGACACAACGTCATCATCGTGGACGATGAGGTGGACACGGCCGGGTCGATGGTAAGCGCGGTCAACATCGCATTGGAGCGGGGCGCCCGGGATGTCACCCTGTGCTTCGCTCACGCCGTTCTGTCGCCGCCGGCTGTCGAAAGCTTGGGCGCCCTGCCCGTGAAGGAGATCGTCACGACAAACTCGATACCGATTTCGCCGGAGAAACGCCTGCCCAACATGACGGTGCTGTCCGTCGCTGAGCTGCTGGGCGAGACGATTCTACGGGTCCACGAGGGGCGCAGCGTCGGGGAGATGTTTAAGCGCTACCACCGGTTCAGATAGTGGGGGGGGCAGAACAAGCAATCGTGCGCGACTTAGGCGTCCGGACTCTCGCGCTTGGACAAGTATTGCACGCCGCCCTGCGTCGCGACGTAGCCCTTTCGTCGAAACAGGGCCAGCGAAGGCTCATTGTAGCCCTCGATGAGAACGCCGATGACGCGGATGTTCTGCCCGCGGAGCGTCTGTTCGGCCGCTGCGATCAGCTCAGCGGCATGCCCGCGCTGGCGGTGGTCGGGGTGCACGGTGAGCCGATTGATCCAGCCCTTGCGGCTGTCGTGGGTCACGATGACCGAGCCGGCCAGTTGCCCGTCGATCTCCAGTCCGAGGATGGTCTGGACACCGCTTGCAAGCTGGAGGGCTATTGCGGTCCGACTGTCGCGCCCGCTTGGCCTGAGGGAGTGTAGTCCAGACGCCTGCCATAGTGCGAGTAGGGCGTCGTAGTCGTTCAGGTCAAGCTCCCGAATGTTGGGGGCGGAGGTCACCGATATGCTCCTTGTACACGCGGCTTCGCGCAAGTGCTCGGCACCCATACTAGCGAGGATGTGGTCCATTGTCAACGGATTCCGGGTTCCATAACCTGGTAGAGGCACTCCGCCAACCGGGCTGCGCTGTATGCCGTCTGAAGATCGATTCGGCGGACGGGTTCGTGGAGAGCCTTCTATACGAGGGTGTGACCGACCCCGACCGCCGGCACACGCTGCGCGAGTCACAGGGCTACTGCTTCGAGCACGCCTGGAGCCTGGAGCGGACTGGCGCCTCGCTCGGGACGGCGATCATCACCCAGGACTTGCTCCAGAGGGCGGTCAAGGCGGTCGACGAAGCCCGATTCGAGGCAGAGGGAGCGTGGTCCCGGCACCGCGTCCGCAGCCTACTCCGTCGAGAGCAGGCGGAGGGTGCCAACGCAGCGTTGAGCGAGCGGCTTGGCCCGCATATCCAGTGCCCAGCCTGCCTGTGGTCCGACAACATGGAGCGGCTGTTCGTCGAGGACCTGCTCAAGTACCTGCTGGAGGAGAAGGGCTTGCTGGGCACTTTCGAGGCATCGGATGGACTGTGCCTCCCTCACTTCCGGCGCGCGCTGGGTCTGGTGCGAGACGAGGAGGTCTACCTCGCGCTGATACGCGCGCAGCAGGTCGTGTGGGAGCGACTGATAGACGATTTGGGCGAGTTCGTACGCAAGAACGATCACCGCTTTCAGCACGAGCGGATGGGAAAGCGGGAGGGTGATGCCTGGCTGCGTGCCATCTCGACTATGGTGGGCGCACTCCCGGGCCGCGACAAGTGAGAGGCCGATGAACGACAATCGTAGACACATCGCGATGTTGAGCGTGCATACGTGTCCGCTGGCCACGCTGGGCGGCAAGGAGACCGGTGGCATGAATGTGTACGTCCGCGACCTGTCGCGAGAGCTGGCACGCCGCGGGCATCACGTCGACGTGTTCACGCGTTCGCAGGATCCCATGGTGCCGCGCATCTCGCCCCGGCTCGGTCACGGGGCCCGGGTGATGCACATCCCGGCAGGTCCCGAGCGACCGTATGACAAGAATGCGGTCTACGATCATCTGCCCGAGTTCGTCGATGGCGTGGTCGCACGAGCGCAGGCCGACGGCATCCGTTACGACGTGCTGCATAGCCACTACTGGCTCTCCGGCGCAGTGGCTCTCATGCTGCGCGATCTCTGGGGTGTGCCCGTCGTGCACATGTTCCACACCTTGGGCCAGATGAAGAACATCGTCGCTCAGCGTCCGGATGAGCGCGAAACCGCGCGGCGCATTGAGGTCGAGACGGAGATCGTAGCGTCTGCCGATGTGCTCGTCGCAGCCACGCCGGTCGAGCGGGAGCAATTGGTCAAACTCTACGGCGCAGATCCGGCTCATATCCGTGTGATCTCGCCGGGTGTAGACACGGAGCGGTTCCACCCCATACCTGCGGCGCACGCCCGTGCCAGCATCGGGTCCTGCCCGGACCGCCGCATCATCCTCTTCGTTGGTCGGATCGAGCCCCTCAAGGGAATCGATAGCCTACTGCGAGCCGTGTCCATCATCATCGACAAGCGCCCCGAGCTGCGTGAGGCGCTCTGCGTACCCATCATCGGGGGTGACCTCAACGGCGTGCGGGCGAATGACGAGATGGCGCGGCTGCACGAGCTGCGGGCGGAGCTGGGTATGGACGAGGCCGTGCTGTTCCTGGGGGCGCGAGATCAGGATACGCTGCAGTACTACTACTCGGCGGCCGAGATGGTTGTCATGCCCTCGGACTACGAGAGTTTCGGTATGGTTGCGCTGGAGGCGATGGCCTGTGGCACGCCCGTGATCGCGTCAGACGTGGGAGGGCTCGCGTACCTGGTGAAGCACGGCCGCACGGGGTACCGGGTTCCCGCGCGAGATCCCGAGGCTCTGGCGTCGAAGATCCTGCGCCTGCTGACTGACGAGGGTCTGCGGCGCCGCATCGGGCAGCGGGCCGAATGCTGGGCGGAGTCCTACGCCTGGCCCGTGATCGCGGACCGCATCCTGGCGCTCTACGACGAGGTGGCCGGTGGGGGCGGTTCGCCACCCCGCGCTTGACGACGGCCTCTGTATCCCGTATCCTGGACACTCCTGCTGCCCCCGTCAGATGGCGGCGGCCGTGGCGCGCTGTGGAACGCAAGACAAGTTCGAAGCCCGGCTTCAGCGAGGGACCGGGCTCGTGGTACAGTACGCAGACTGAGACATTCGGCTGACGGAGGAGAACGATGGTTGTGGCTGTGCAAGCCCAGGCCCTTACCTACCAGGCTCGCATCGACAGTTTGCGGGAAACCAAACTGCGGCACACCCGCGAGAAGCAGGACCTGATCGGCTCTATGGACTACGACGATTGGTCCCTGATCCTGCCCCCGCCCGAGTGCCGGCGCATTGTCCGGTTGATGGGGGCGTCGGGTGTCCCTATCACCGATTGTCTGCTCGAGGGTGTCGATTTCGAGAGCAACCACCCCAGCGGCGGTTTCTTCGGTCCGCGCATCTGTGGCGCCAACTTCCGGGCGCTGCTGGAGAGCCATCCACCCTACATAGATCCGATGAGCTCGCTGGCCGGCGCCTACATGGTCAACTTCTCCTCGTACCGGAAGCCATCATGGAACCCCGACCTCGAACCGGAGGATCTGCGTCCAGATATTGAGAAGTACAAGCTCTACGCGGGAATCGGGGCCACGCAACACTTCTGCCAGGATATGCGCATCGGCCTCGAACTGGGGTGGGGCGGCATTCTGGAGAAGATTCACCACCACCGGGAGCTGAATGCGCCCCACGGTGCGGACTTCTACACCGGCCTCGCCGACGTGGTCCTTGGTATGCAGAACTGGATCGGGCGTCACGTGGACGCCGCCCGCGCCGCGGCCGCGGAGGAGGGGCACCCCGAGCTGCGCGCTAACCTGGAGCTCGTGAGCGACATCAACGAGTGGCTGGTATCTGAGCCTGCGCGCACATTCCACGAGGCGTGCCAATGGATCCTCTGGTACCTGATGGCCGCGCGGATGTACAACGGGAGCGGGTCGGTCGGCAAGATCGATGTGCTTCTGTATCCCTACTACGAGCGGGACACGGCGGCCGGTATCCTCACGGACGAGCAGGCGATCTATCATCTCGCCTCGCTGCTGGCCAAGGACACGGGCTACAGTCAGCTCGGTGGGCCTGATGAGACGGCTGAGGATGCGACGAACGCCGTATCGTATCTGATGCTCGAAGCAGCACATCGGTTGAAGATCCCGGCCAACATCGGGGTGAGCGTGGGTGACCACGTAGACCCCGGGTTGCTCCGTCGCGGCGTCGAGATTATGTTTGAGGACAAGACGGGCATCCCGAAGTTTCTCGGCATCGAGCAGACGACGGCTGGGTTTGCCCGCAACGGCTACCCCCTCGAACTCGCGCGCCAGCGTGCCTACTCCGGCTGCCACTGGTCCGCGCTTCCGGGACGCGAGTATGCGGTCAACGATTGCGTCAAGGTCAATTTCGCCCGCGTCTTCGAGGTTGCACTGCAGGACATGATGGCGGGCAATGGCAGCGAGCCGAGTGAGCCAGGCGTGGATGCGCTTTGGCAGTCCTTTGAAGCACATCTCAGGAAGGCCGTCCGGGTCATTGCGGCGAGCCTGGACTACCACTGCGAGCATATGCACACTGTCTTCCCGGAGCTCATGCTCGACCTATGCTGCTCCGGGCCAATCGAGAAGGGACTG
>JAUVSX010000351.1 GCA_030596915.1 Chloroflexota bacterium
AACCATCCGACGGTACGTCTCAGCCGGCAGCACTTTGCGCTTTCCGGGTCCCCTTAGCCAGGCCTTGACCTTCTTGCCAAAGAGGGCGGGCACGGGCGAGCCGGCGGCGTTCAGTTTGGCCTTCGGATTGACGAACACGATGGCCACCTGAACGGGCACGTCCACGCCTTCGACGTTCCGCTGTAGCCACTCATCAACTTTGGTGGCCTGCTCCTGTGCCTCTTCGTGGAGGAGGCCGATGCCCTCCAGCCCCGCCAACTGCCGGAAGATCCGCCCCTTCTGCCTATGCCTGAATCGCCCGTCCTCGAAGCTGAGCTCGCCGGCATGCGACTTCACGACGAGGACAGTGCACCCTCCGGGGTCGAGCAGCACGTGCGGTGCGGGAAGGATGTACTGCACGAGCACGTTCCGGTCGTCAAGTCCTTTGAGTGCCCTGGCCAGTGCGTCGTGGTGGGCAAGCGGACCTGCATACCGCTCTGCAAACCTGCCCCCAACGACGGACAGCACGACCCCTATTGCCACACTCACGACCATCGCGAGCATCCACTCTGGGCGGACGTAGGAGATAAGCAGACCGGCGCCGAGAACGAGCAGAGCGATCCACGGGACGTATTGGCCGATCCCGCCCAGTACGCGGATTCGGCGCTCATTGCGGATGATGCGCATTTGCCTACCTTCACCTACCTTTCAGTGCTCGTGGGCCGCGAATGCGCCGGCGCCGCATCACAGCGGCCGAGGATCAGGCATGCGTTCTGCCCGCCCAAGCCGAACGAGTTGGAGAGGGCGATCCTCACGTTGGCCCTTCGGGCGTCCCCGGGTACGTAGTCCAGATCGCACGCCGGGTCGGGCGTCTCGAGATTGATCGTTGGGTGGATGATGCCCTGTTCGATGGTCAACACGCAGACGGCTGCCTCGATCGCCCCCGCGCCTCCCATCGCGTGGCCGATCATCGACTTGGTAGCGCTGATCGGCACCTTGTAGGCGCGCTCCCCGAACACGCGCTTGATCGCAACTGTCTCTGTTGGGTCATTCATCGGCGTGCCCGACCCGTGCGCATTGATGTAGTCAATGTCGGCGGGGTCGAGGCCCGCGTCGTCAATGGCCCATTGCATTGCGCGGCTTGCACCCATCCCCTCTGGATCTGGTTGGGCGATGTGGAAGGCATCGGACGATGACGCCTGGCCCAGGAGTTCAGCGCGGATATGCGCGCCGCGGGCTTGGGCATGATCCCACGCCTCGAGTGTCAGCACCGCGCAGCCCTCGCTCAACACGAACCCGTCGCGGTCGGCGTCGAAGGGGCGGCTGGCCCGAGCCGGCTCATCGTTTCGCGTGGACAGGGCGCGCATTGCCAGAAAGCCGTTTAGGGGGGCGAAGTGAATCGATGACTCGACGCCGCCGCAGATCATCACGTCCGCTGCGCCCCGTCGCACGTACTCGGCGGCTTCACCAATAGCCTGTGTGCCGGTCGCGCACGCAGTCACGACTGTGCTGATCGGTCCCCTGGCCCCCGCCCACCGGCTCACCTGGAACGAGGGCATGTTGACTAACGATCCCATCACCAGGAATGGATTCACACGCCTGATGCCGTGAGACCTGAACGCGTCGACGCCGTCGATCATCAGCTCCATACCACCGATTGCGCTTCCGATGAGAACGCCAACGCGCTCTTCGTTCGCAAGAGGTAGGCTCAACTCCGCGTCGCGCAGGGCCTCCTGGGCTGCCGCGACGGCCAGTTGCGAACAGCGCGCCATCCGTCGGGCCTCTTTGAAGCTCATATACTTCCGAGCGTCGAAGCCTGGGATCTCGCCCGCGATACGCACGTCCATCTGCGACGCGTCGAAGCGCGTAATCGGTCGAACACCAGAGCGTCCCGCAAGCAGGCCCTCCCACGTCTCAACGACCGTCACACCCAGCGGGGTGACCGCTCCCATCCCAGTCACCACGACCCGCCTGCGTCTCATCGCGGCTATGCCTCCCCGGGCCTGTCTCCGGCTGCCGACGCCCGGACGACCTCCAGAACCCGACCGTCCACCGCATTGCGCGCCTGACGGATGGCGTTCTTGATTGCCTTGGTGTTGGAGCGACCGTGGCCGACGACGACCACGCCGTTCACCCCCATGAGAAGCGCCCCCCCGTATTCGGCATAGTCGAACCTCCGGGCGATTCGTTTCAGAGAAGGGTACAGCAGCGCCAGCCCCGGTAGCATCAACACCAGCCCCGGGAGCATAAGCGCAAGCCCGATAGTGTTGCGGGCTCCTCCCGTCAGTTGCTCCTTCGTGTAACGGAACAGGTAGGATGCGACCGCCTCGGTGGTCTTGACCATGATGTTGCCGCTGAATCCATCGGTCAGAACCACGTCGGCGGCGTCCCGACTCACGTCCTTCGGCTCAACGTTGCCGACGAAGTTGAGTCCGCTTTGTTCAAGGAGAGAATACGTGTCGCGAACCAGCATGTTGCCCTTGTCGGGCTCCTCGCCGGTGGACACGAGCCCCAGGCGAGGATTGCTGATGCCCCAGACGTTCTCGACGTACGCCACGCCCATGCGTGCGAACTGCAGCAGGTACTCGGGCTTGCAGTCGGCAGTGGCGCCGTTGTCGATCAGAAGCACTGGACTGTTCGCTACCGGATAGACGGTGGCGAGCGCCGGTCGCCTGATGCCGCGGATGCGGCCAAGGTCGAAGATCGCCGATGCGAGCACGGCGGCTGTGTTACCTGCGGAGACGAACGCGTCGGCCTGACCATCGTGGACCAGTCGCATCCCCACACGGATCGACGACGCTTTCTTTCGCTTGACCGCGTTCGTGTGCTCGTGCATCTCGATGATCTCTGGTGCGTGCACTACCGTGATACGAAGCCCGTCTGCGTCGTGCTTGGCAAGCTCGGCGCGCACCAGCCCCTCCCGGCCCACCAGAATGATGTCGTCAGCCCACTCCCGCGCAGCCATCACGGCGCCGGCCACGTCTGGCGTCGGGTGATTGTCTGAGCCCATAGCATCGAGTACGATACGCATCTTGCCTCCCGCAGAGATCACACCAGCCTTCGTCGCGCTTGCGCCGGAGGCTCTCACGCTCACCCCGGCGCTCAGTTGGCCTGCACCTGGCGTCACCCGGAGCGACCCGACGAGACTGCCTCTTCCCGATGTGCCTCGGGGCCGGCCCCGCCCAAGCGGACTACCAGCCCGTGGTGCGCGGGCAAGCGGCCTGCTCGCCGCAGCTCGCCAACAACAAACCGTGGCCGGTGGGTGGCGAGCTGCGGACGCTCCAGACCGGCGTCTGTCTATCGTTTGGGCGTCTGCGGATTATACCGGACCGGTCTGGAGCGGACAAGCATCGAGAGCCCTCGCTTTGAGCAACGGCGCTGGCGCGCTGCCGCGCAAACGGCAGCGCGGTGCCTTCCATCGATCAAGATCGAGGCATACGGCTTCCGGTCTCCAATCTCAGACTGGCGCCTCCTGCCCCGGCTCCGCGCGTTGACTCGTCTTCGCGCGCCGGTATAATCCCCTCGGCTCACGCTTCTCCCTAAGGATCCCGCGCAACGCGCCGTTCGGACAACCGGCCAGGCGCCACCCGTGGGTGTTGGACCGCCAGCAACAAGCTATCGGTCATCGTGTAGCCGACGCGGCATTCGTGCCCGGGAGGGCCACCAGAAAGGAGTCCGCGATGCGCATTTCCTACGACCGCTATTTGGATCAGATCCTCGGGGGTTGGATCGGCAAGTCAATGGGAGGCGCCGTCGGGGCGCGCTTCGAGGGAAACAAGGGCTGGATCGAGATCAGCCCCGATGAGATGTTCCCCGAGCGTATGCCCCCGAACGATGACCTCGATCTCCAGGTCGTGTGGCTCAAAGTGCTCGAGGAGCGGGGGGCCGCGCTGACGTCGGACGACCTGGCGGACGCCTGGCTCCAGGGCTGCTGGTACCCGTTCAACGAGTACGGCATATTCCGGCGCAATTACCGGCTGGGCATACACCCACCGATGTCCGGGCGCTTCACCAACCAGTTCTGGGAGAGCGGCATGGGGTGCCCGATCCGCTCGGAGATCTGGGGGTACGTGTTTCCCGGCGCCCCCGACCTTGCCGCCCGATACGCGCACCTGGATGGAACGCTCGATCACACCGAGCAGTCTGTTGGTGGCGAGATGATGCTGGCCGCTATGGCGTCGATGGCCTTCTTCGTGCCGGATGTGCGCCGCCTGGCCGCGATGTTTATCCACTATCTCCCGGCGGGAACGCCCATAGAGCGGCTCACGCGGGCTGCCTTCGAGGCCTACGACCAGGGTCTGAGCCTGCGCGACGCCCACGACCGG